>JASLJL010000040.1 GCA_030152405.1 Gordonia sp. (in: high G+C Gram-positive bacteria)
TGACGCCGCGGACGCCTGAGAGGCTCCGACGTCGACGTTGAGTCCACTGGTCATGTGTGTTCCTTTCCTGAGCGCCGGATCAGACCGATTCGGCGAGGTCTACGGGTCCGGACTGCAGCCGGAAGGCGACGTCGGCACCGAACGCCGGACCGAGCAACGCGGACAGATCCGCGTCGGAGGCACCCGCCGGCGCAGAAGCCGGAGTCGATGACACCGACGCGGCCAGCACGGACGGCGCTGTCCCCGGTTGCAATCCCGGCTGCAGTGTCGCCGAGGCGTTCGAGGTGGTCGGGCACTCCGCGAGCTGAACGGGCCGATCGGGGACTCCCACGGACGGTGTCGCGCCGGTCGGCACGGCGCCCGTCGTGGTCGGGCCCCCGGTGGCCGCGGCCCGCACGACGGCAGGCTTCGCGTCGGTCGGCGACGATCCCGTCGGCTGGGTACCCGGCTGTTGGGTACCAGTCTGGGCGGGCGTGCACGAGCTGCAGCACGTCGCCCTCGTGCCGTCAACGGGCGGCGGCGTCTGCGACGGCGTGCCGCGGTTCTGGGTCGCCGTCGTGCGTCCGAGCATCGCCGAGACGAGCGGAACCGCGGCACCGATGAGCCCGGAGAGTGCGTCCCCCGACAGCACACCTCCGGGCTTCGGCGTCGGGCCCACCGGAACGGGCGCACCCGCCGCGGTAAGGCTCGCGGTGGGGCCGGCCAGCTGAGCCCGCGTCGCGGCGACGATCGCGAGTCCTTGCGCGAGCCCGTCGGCGGCGATACCGAGGGCGGCCAGTTGCCCGGGAGGCGTGGCGAGCGTCGGCGCCGTCGCAGCGAGCAGACCGGCGGTCTTGGCTATGACGCCCTGCAGTCCTGCCATTCCCGCCCCGACGATCCCGGCCGCCACCTGGACGTCCGCGGCGATCGCCGTACCCCGTGCGGCGACGGCGCCCGACTGCCCCGCGGTGCTCGTCGCCTTGCCGATCGCCGCCGTCGCGGCCGTGCCGAGCCACTGCCCGTCCACCGACGAGACCGCTTTGAGCAGTGTGGACGCTCCCGTCTCGAGCAGGCCCGACAGCCCCGTCAACGACTCCACCGGGTTCCCTGGCCCGCCGAGACGACCGGTCCCGAACGCTCCCAGGAGGTCGACGATCGGTTTGACGAGGGCGGCCGGATCAAGACCGGGCAGCGTCGGCAGAGCAGGCAGATCGATCCCGGGGATCTCCGGGAATCGAACGTGCAGCGGCGCGGGCGTCTTCGCGACCCCGAGGTCGGCGAGAACGTCGTCGCAGGTCATCGCGCACTCAGTCCGGCGCCCGCGGCGCTGTCTGCGGTGGCGAGATCGGCGAGGCCCGCCTCCGCGGCGGCCGCGGTGGCGGTGTGGACGGCGGCGAGCTGCCCGACGGCTCGGAGATGATTCGCCTCGGCGACGGTGTACGCCGCGAGGAACTCCTGACCGATCAGTCCGAACGCCGCCGCCATGGTGGCGGACCGACCGGCGTCTAGCGTCGCCGCACCGAGCGTGGTGGCCCCGAGCGCTGCCGACGTCGCCCCGAACGCCTCCACAGCCGCCGGCACCACGTGCACCTGTCCGTTCATCGTCGCCCCTCCGCTTTCGTTCGTGTCTCTTGCAAAGTTGGACGCACCGGAGCCTCGTTCGGTTCCATCGACACGCCTGTCGGTTCGAAGCCGGTGAGCTCGGCGAACTCGGCAACGAAGGCCGACATGATCTCGCTGCGCTCAGCGAACGCCCTGGTGGCGGCGCGCACCGCCGTGGTGACGATGGCGTCGGCGAGTCGGGCAGGTTGCGCTCGCACGGCACCGGGCAGAAGCCGAAGAGCCGTCATCGCTCCGGTGACGTCGACGTCGACGATCACCCGCCCGCCGTCGCCGCTCTCGGTGACCGTGAGGGCGTCGAGCCGCGCTTGAACAGCCTCGAGAGCTTGGAGTTGAGTCTCGGCCCGTTGCTGGACGTCGTCCATCGTGGTCATCGGCGGCCGCCCCCGGTGTCGAGGAGCTCCTCCGATGCGACGAGCTCGGCCCGCGACGGCAGGCCGAGCAACGACAGAGTCTCGTCGGGCACTCCCTGGCCCGCGAGCATCGTTCGCCGACGGACACCAGCGGTCAGGCCGGCCAGCCGGCACAGCGAGAGAATGTCGGCGGCGAGTTCGGTCGGTTCCCGCCGGCACTGGGCTGGTTCGAGGCGCATCGCGACCGGCAGTCCGGTGGACGTGCAGGTGACGCTGATGCCGCCGCCGCGGGAGCGAACGGTCGTCAGTCCGTCGGAGGTTGCCTCGTTCTCACTCTTGGTCTCCATGAAAGGTCAGACGCACCAAACCCGATTTCGGTTCCATTTCCGTTTCCGCGGGCATGTCGTGTTTGCGTCGGAGTACCGTTCCGGCCACTGCAGCGAAGACCGTACAGGGGGCACACTCATGACCACAGATCAGACCGCACCGGCGTCGTTCGACCAGGACGCTCCGCCGTGGCTGACGCCGGCGACGCCGGGACCGCTCCCGCACCCGCCGGTCGTGGACCACGGATTCGCACCGGGCGAGATCGATCTGTCGGGGATCGTGCCGCCCGCGGTTCCGCTGCCCGACTCTCCACCGCCTATGTCGGCGCCGCCGCCTGCTCCCCCTCGTCGACCGTCGCCGATCCAGCCGCCGCCGCGGCCCCTATCACCTGCTGCAGCGACCCGATCCGGGCCGGCGCTCGACGAGGTGGCGCTGATCCGGAAGGCCCGTCGCGCGCCCGGTCACGGCTGGCGGCGAGCGGTGCACACCCTCACCGCGGGCGCGGTGAATCCCGGGGAGTCCCCCGCCGAACTCGAGTACCGCGATCTCCTCGAACGCGTCCGACAGCCGGTCCGCGGGGACTACCGGATCGCGGTGCTCTCCTTGAAGGGCGGCGTCGGCAAGACGACGACGACGGTGGGCCTCGGATCCACGTTCGCCTCCATGCGCGGCGATCGAGTGATCGCCGTCGACGCCAACCCCGATCTGGGAACGCTGGCGCAGCGGGTGCCGTCGCAGACGACGTCGACGGTCCGAGACCTGCTCGCCGACCCGGTCGTCGCCCGCTACTCGGACGTCCGAGCGCACACGTCTCAGGCGCTCAGCCGACTGGAGGTGCTCGCCTCCGAACGCGATCCCGCCGCGGCGGAGGCGTTCACCGACACCGAGTACCGCGCCGTCATGGCGATCCTGCAGCGGTACTACAACATCATCCTCACCGACTGCGGAACCGGAATGTCCCACGGGACGATGCGCGGCGTGCTCGATCTGGCCGACGCCATCGTCCTGGTCAGCTCACCGGCGATCGACGGCGCACGCAGTGCCGGAGCCACCCTCGACTGGCTGCAGGGACACGGGTACGGGCACTTGATCGCGAGGTGTGTGGTCGTGCTCAGCTCCGCCCGGCCGGGCGCCTCGTCGATCGACGTCGGCAACCTCGCCCAGCACTTCCTCACGCGATGCAGGGCGGTCCAGACCATCGCCTACGACGATCACCTCGCCGAGGGCGCGGACGTCGACCTCGATCTTCTCGGCAGAGGCGCGCGCCGCTCGTTCGTGGAGCTCGCCGCGACGATCGCCGACGACTTCGGCGGCACCGGCCTGCGTCGACTGCCGCCGTTCGACGCCTGATCGCGGAGGCGGTCAGGCCGCCGAACGCGCCTGGTCCGCGGGCTCGCCCGATGCCTGGACCTGGTCGAAGCCGGGACGCGCCCGACCCGCGAACGCCTTGAACCACGACGCGACGGCCGCGGCCCGGTTACGGAACCCGACGAGGTAGTACAGGTGGACTCCGAGCCACGCGAGCCAGCCGACGAACCCGGTCAGCTTGATGCCGAACGGCGCGTCGACGACCGCGTTGTGCCGGTTGACGACCGCCATGCTGCCCTTGTCCAGATACTCGAACTCGGTTCCGGCGGCCCGCTTGCCGCGGATCACGTCTGCGACGAAGCGACCCTGCTGCATGGCGACAGGGCTCTGTCCCGGGTAGCCCTTCAGGCTGGTCATGTCGCCGATCGCGTACACGTCCGCGCGGTCGCCGACCGTGAGATCGGGATCCACGAGAAGTCGACCCGCCCGATCGGTGGCGCAGCCGGTCGCATCGGCGATCACCTTCGCGAGTCCGGAGGCCTGCACACCCGCCGACCAGATCACCGTGCGCGACTCCAGCACCCGCTCGTCGTCACCGCTGCGGAGCGTCACGCGTCCGTCGGCGATGTCGGTGACGAACGTGTCGGTGAGCACCTCGACCCCTGACGACTCGAGTGTCCGACGGGTGAACGCGGACAGCTTGCCTCCGTAGACGGGAAGCAGGTCGCCCGCCCCCTCGACGAGGTACACCTTCGCCGGGACGTCGGTGAAGTGTCGGGTGCTGAGTTCGCGGATCTGCCCGGCGATCTCCACGCCCGTCGCGCCGCCGCCGACCACGACGTAGGTGTGCGCGTCGGTGTCGTCGGCGGGGCGGGTGAAGCAGTCGAGCAGGTGCGCGCGGAGTGTGACGGCGTCGTCGAGCGTCTTCAGCGAAAACGTGCGGTCGGCCCACTCGTCGTGCCCGAAGTAGCCCTGCGTCACCCCGGCCGCCGCGACGAGACTGCGGTAGCCGATCTGCTCCTCGCCCTCGTCCGTGGTGTAGGTCAGCACCTTGCGGTCCGCGTCGACGCCGGTCACGTATCCGCGGATCACTGAGACGCTCTTCTTCTGCTCGAGAACGTCCGCGATGCTCGGCGCGATCTCCTCGGACTCGAGGACGCCGGTCGCGACCTGGTAGAGCAGCGGCTGGAAGAGGTGCTCGTCGGTCGCCGAGATCAGGACGGTCTCGACCTTCGACTTGGCGAGCCGCTTGGCGGCGGCGAGCCCTCCGAATCCCGATCCGACGATCACGACGTCCGTGGTCCGCATGGTCCTCACTCCTTAGGTCTGCGATTCCTTCTATATCCAGGTTCCTAGAACCAGGACGCATCGACAAGCTAGTCGAGCAGGCGATCTCTACTTGTTTCCATCTGCTTTGTTCATACAATGACGGAATGGAGTTTCGTCAGCTCGAATACGTCGCCGCGGTCGCCGAGACAGGCGGGTTCTCACGCGCCGCCGCGCGATGCTTCGTCTCCCAGTCGGCGATCAGCCACCAGGTCGCGGCCCTGGAGCGCGAGTTGGCGACGGAGTTGTTCGACCGCAGTCAACGTCGAGTGCGACTCACGGAGGCGGGTGAGACCCTGCTTCCGTTCGCCAAAGACCTCCTGGCGATGCGGGACGCGGCGATCGCGGCGACCGCGCCGCGACCGGAGCGCGTGCGGATCGCGGCCAACATGTCGTTCGCGCGCTCGGCGCTGGCCGCGGTCTCGGCCGTCCGTGAACAGCACCCGGAGGCCGAGATCGACTTCCTGATCAAGCCGTTCGCCCAGCGGATCGACGCCGTCGCCTCCGGCGAGGCCGATCTCGCCCTGGTGCGCGGCTCGGTGGACCGCGACAACCTCTACCTCGATCCGCTGTGGGTCGATCAACCCGTCATCGCGTTCAACTCGCGGCATCCGCTCGCCGCGGGCGGGCAGGCCCCGTCGCCTGCCCAGCTGGCGTCCTATCCCCTGCTGCTCCCTCCTCCGGAACGCCAGGCCCTCCTGCACGATCTCGTCCGACGCGCGTTCGCCCGAGCCGACGCCGAGGTGCAGTTCGGGCCGGAGATCCGGGAGGGCCACTCGGTGGCGTTCGAACTGATCAACCTTCCCGACGCGTGGACGGTCCTGTACGAAGATCCCCTGCAACCGGGCATCTCGTGCCGTCGCAGTCTGAGCTTCACGCTTCCGGTCTCCGCCGTTCTGCGCGTCGACGCGAAGCCGAACGCCCTCGTCGCAGAGCTGCTCACCGAACTGTCCGGCGGGTTCCGCCGGACCTGACCGCCCGTGCCGGACGTCCCACTGAGTCGGACGAAGTGGTTGACGTGGATCACACTCCCGCTTTAGTTTCGTTCCAATCAGGAACGTAATTGACTGCCGGGAGGCGCCGTGCCCGACCTCATCACCACCGCAGATCTGCTCCGGGCTCGCCGGGACGACGATAGCCGAGCCCTGCTGTTCGCCGAGTCGGAGTGGACGTGGTCCGAGTTCGTCACCGAATGCGAGAGGCGCGCCGCCGCCCTCACCGCCCTCCGTGCCGAACTCCCGGCGGACGCCCCCTGGCACGTCGGCGTCCTGATGGACAACAGCCCGGAGTACATGTTCCTCATCGGTGGCGCAGCACTCGCCGGTGCGACCATCGTCGGCGTCAACCCGACCCGCCGAGGCGCCGAAGTCGTCGCAGACGTCGCGCGCACCGACTGCGCGCTGGTGCTCGTCGGACCGTCCAAGGCCGACGTCGGCGCCGACCTCGACGGGCATGTCCGAATCCTGCGGACCGACACCGACGCCTATCGCAGCCTGCTCGACGCCGACCCGATCGACTGCTCGACCGGCCCCGACAACCACACCCTGCTGCTGCTCTTCACCTCCGGCTCGACAGGTGCACCGAAAGCCGTGAAGTGCGGCTCCGCCCGTCTCGCGGCGATCGGCACCCTCAATGTGCACGGGATGCGACGCGATGACGTCGCCTACAACGCGATGCCGCTGTTCCACGGCAACGCGGTGATGAGCGCGTGGGCTCCGATTCTCTCCGTCGGCGGAACCTTCGCGCTGCGCGACTCCTTCTCGGCGTCGGGGTTCCTGCCCGACATCCAGCGCTTCGGCGCGACGTTCTTCAACTACGTCGGCCGGTCGCTCGCATACGTACTGGCTCAGCCGGAGCGACCGGAGGAGCGCGACAACCGTCTCCGGTTCGGCTGGGGCACCGAGGCGTCGGCTCGTGACCGCGAAGAGTTCGAGCGGAGATTCGGCGTGCCGGTCACGGAGTCGTACGGCTCGTCCGAGGGCGTGTGCGTCATCGTCCGAGACGCGTCGACTCCACGCGGAGCGCTCGGCACCCCGAATCCGATGCTCGGAATGACGGTGCTCGACGAGGACGGCATGGAATGCCCACCCGCTGTCGTCGCGGACGACGGCACGCTGGTGAACGCGGCGGAGGCGATCGGCGAGATCGTCGCCCGCGGCGGCGGTGACCGATTCGAGGGCTACTACAACAACGACGCCGCGACCGCCGAGAAGATCCGCGACGGCGACTACTGGTCCGGCGACCTCGCGTACCGGACGCCGGACGGCGTCTACTGGTTCGCCGGCCGCACCAACGACTGGATCAGGGTCGACTCCGAGAACTTCTCGACGGCGCCGCTCGAACGAATCATCGCGCGGTTCGACGGTGTCCGCGGCGTCAGCGCGTTCGCGGTCCCCGACCCCCGAACCGGCGACCGGGTGATGGCGGCCGTCGAGACGGACTCGTCCTTCGATCCGGAGGAGTTCGCCGCATTCCTCGACGCCCAGCCGGACATGGGCACCAAGTGGACGCCCCACTTCCTCCGTCTCACCGAGAGGTTCCCCCTGACCGGCACCCGCAAGGTGGACAAGTCCGCACTGCGTCGGGCCGCTTGGCGGACCGACGACCGGGTGCTGGTCCGCGACGGGGACGCCTACGTCGCCTTCGACCGCGACGCCGTCTCCGCGTTCGAGGCGAGCTTCGCCGCGCACGACCGCACTCATCTCCTCCCCGACTGACACGACCCCAGAGAAGCCCCACCGAAGACCGCCACCACTGCAGACAAGGACAGCCCCATGTCGAAGATCGAGATCAACCAGGAAGCCCTCTGCGACGTCATCCGCGCGCGTATCGAGCGGACCACGAACCCGCGCCACCGGACCATGCTCGAGCGGATGCTCGAACACGCGCACTACGAGCATCAAGGCGATCTGGACGGACTCATGGGCACGCTCGGCCCCACCACGGATTACCACTTCTGGAACATGGAGGGCGACGTCGGCCCGAAGGGGCTGGACGGAGTCCGGGCCTACTATTCGCACCTCGTCGAGGCGAATGCGCACATCCTCGAGTTCGACTGCGATCGCATGCTCGTCGACGACCACTGCATCGTGATCGAAGGATGGCTGACGATGATCTCCCCAGGCGCGTACGTCGCCGAGAACCCGAACGCCGCCGCATTCGCCGACGTCACGAAGAACTACCTGGTCAAGATGCGGAACGTGATCTTCTGGCCGTTCGACGACGACCTGTTCATCATCGGCGAGGACTCGTACACCGGCGGGCCGATGGAGTTCCGCGAGCTCGCCGACGACGAACTCCCCGACGCGTTCCGAGCTCTCATCGCCTGACCGTCACACGCCGAGCGTGCTCCGCAGCGTCCGGAGCATGTTCGCGCGCCAGGCGTCGTCGAGGGCCGACACGTCGCGGATCATCACGGCCATGAGGGTGGCGCCGAACGCCACCTCGACCAGCATTCTCGGATCGGGGTCGACGACGACTCCCTCGCGCTCAGCGGCGAGGGCGAGCCGCTCCGCGAGATCGACCCACACGAGGTCGCGCATGCTGTCGGTCAGTTGACGCAGAACCGCGTCCCCGTCGGCCGCCTCGCTGAACATGCCCATCAGGGCGCGACGCATGGCCGGATCGGCGAACAGGAATCCACACCCGTCGATCACCGACCGCAGTTCGTCGTCGATCGTCGACGACGGATCACGCGGCGGAATCGCCACGTCGATCGGGAACACGACGCGATGCGCCAGGTGCGACTTGCTCGGCCACCGACGCCGGATCGCCGGAACCGAGGTGCCTGCGCGCGCCGCCACCTCGGTGAAGGTGAGCCCGCCGTAACCGACCTCGGCGATCACCTCGCGCGCTGCGGCGAGCACTGCGGAATCGATGCGGGCGTCCCGCGGACGGCCTGCCGTCTGTTCAGCCGACACCCCACGCCTCCTCACGTATAGGGACAGGTCAGAGCGCTCTGCCGAGGACGAGAGCGCAGTTGACGGAACCATCCGAGTGGCATACATTACGTTACCAGTCGGAACGTATTGCGATCGTCTCCCGAACGGTCGACACACCAGGCTGAAGGCTCCCTCCCAAGCCCCGACGTGGGCCGGGTCGCGCATCTCGTGCGATCCGGCCCCGCCCGCGGATCAATCTCCGCAGCAGTCACCGCTCAGATCAGATCGATCGCGCACGTCGCGGGTGAGTTCGGCGCGGTTCGCCCACTCGGACTCCGGCGGATAGTCCACCGTCGTGAGGCACAGTCCACGAGCTTGCGCGACCGGCACCTGCGCCGAACGTGTCCGCAGGTCGAGCAGGCCGGCACACCAGGCGAGATCGCGCCGTCCGTCACCGACCACGGCCACGGCTCCGACCAGCGAACGGACCATCGACCAGCAGAAGGCGTCGGCCTGTACACGCGCCACCAGCACACCGTCGCGGTCTCGTCGCCACGAGAACTCCTGGAGCTCCCGAATCGTCGTGGAGCCCTCCCGGAAGCGGCAGAAGGCCGCGAAGTCGTTGAGGCCCACCAGCAGGTGTGCGGCCTCGTTCAGCACGTCGACGTCGAGCCGACGCTGCCAGTCCGCGGTGATCCGGGAAAGCGTGGGCTCCGCGCCCCACGGGGCGTCGGCGAGTCGGTATTCGTACGTCCTCGACAGCGCTGCGAAACGCGCGTCGAAGTCGGTCGACACCTCGTCGACGGACTTCACTCGGACGTCGTCGGGCAGCAGCTTCGCGAGCCTGCGCACGAGACGCGACGGGTCGCCGTCGATCGATCGGGTCTGCAGAGACGAGACGGGCACGTCGCAGTGCGCCACCTGCCCGGCGGCGTGGACGCCGGCGTCGGTGCGTCCGGCGACGGTGAGCCGCACGGGTGACCGCAGCACGGTGCCGAGCGCGGTCTCGATCGTCTCCTGAACGGTGCGGAGCCCCGGCTGCGTGGCCCACCCGGAGAAGTCGGTCCCGTCGTATCCGATTCCCAGGCGCAGACGACACTGCCCGCCCTCGTCATCGACGAGGGCGGGCAGATGCGCTTGCTGAGGAATCAGTCTTCCTGCTGCGACGGCGGCAGCGAGTAGCCTGCAGCCTCCGCGTCCGCCTCAGTGGCGAACCAGATCTCCGCGACGGTCGACTCGTAGAAACGAGTGCCGGGGCGGTGGTACAGCTTCGACTGAGCGTTGCCCTTGATCGGGAAACCCTCGGGCTGTGCGTCGCCGTCGATCGGCTCGTGCGAGCCGGCCGGTGCGTCGGCTGCCGTGTCGGCGACAGCGGCGGGGGCCTCGGCGGCCTCCGGTGCTGCGGGAGCCTCGTCGGCGGCCTTGGCCTTCGACGCGGCCGCACGTGCGACACGGTTGGCCTCGTTCGACGCGGTCTCCTCGCGGACCAGCTCGATCACTGCCATGGGGGCGTTGTCGCCCTTGCGCGGCAGCGTCTTGATGATGCGCGTGTAGCCGCCCGGACGCTCGGCGAAGTGGGGGCCGATCTCCGCGAACAGCGTGTGAACGATGTCCTTGTCACGGATGTCCTTCATGACCTCGCGACGGTTGGCCAGCTGGCCGGCCTTCGCGTGGGTGATGAGCTTCTCGGCGTACGGACGGAGGCGCTTGGCCTTCGCTTCGGTGGTGGTGATGCGGCCGTGCTCGAAGAGCGCCGTGGCGAGGTTCGCCAAGATCGCCTTCTGGTGGCTGGCCGACCCGCCGAGGCGGGCACCCTTAGTGGGCTTGGGCATTTCTCTCTCCTAGGAGGGGACTGACCGATCTCGCGACCGGATCGTCGTAGTGGTTCTTGCAGCCCTTACAGCTGTTCGGTCTCCGCGAAATCCTCACCGGAGTCGGCGTCGTACGACGCCTCGTCCGTCCACGTGCCGGTGGCCGGGTCGTAACCGGCGACCTGCGACGGGTCGAAGCTGGCCGGGCTGTCCTTGAGGGACAGACCGAGACCGTGGAGCTTCACCTTCACCTCGTCGATCGACTTCTGGCCGAAGTTGCGGATGTCGAGCAGATCCGACTCGGTGCGTGCAACGAGCTCGCCGACGGTGTGAACACCCTCGCGCTTGAGGCAGTTGTACGAACGGACGGTCAGCTCCAGATCCTCGATCGGCAGCGTGAACGCAGCGATGTGATCGGCCTCGGCGGGCGAGGGACCGATCTCGATGCCCTCGGCCTCGACGTTGAGCTCACGAGCCAGGCCGAAGAGCTCGACCAGGGTCTTACCGGCCGACGCCAGGGCGTCACGCGCGGTGATGGAGTTCTTCGTCTCCACGTCGAGCACCAGACGATCGAAGTCGGTGCGCTGCTCGACGCGGGTGGCCTCGACCTTGTAGGTCACCTTGAGGACCGGCGAGTAGATCGAGTCGACCGGGATGCGGCCGATCTCTGCGCCGGATGCCTTGTTCTGCACGGCCGGAACGTAGCCGCGGCCCCGCTCGACGACGAGCTCGATCTCGAGCTTGCCCTTGTCGTTGAGGGTCGCGATGTGCAGGTCCGGGTTGTGAACCGTGACGCCTGCCGGCGGCACGATGTCGGCGCCGGTGACGGCTCCCGGACCCTGCTTACGGACGTACATGGTGACCGGCTCGTCCTCTTCCGAGCTGACCACGAGGCCCTTGAGGTTCAGGATGATGTTGGTGACATCCTCCTTGACCCCGGGGACGGTGGTGAACTCGTGCAGGACACCGTCGATGCGGATGCTGGTGACCGCTGCGCCCGGGATGGACGACAGCAGCGTGCGCCGCAGCGAGTTGCCCAGCGTGTAACCGAAGCCCGGCTCGAGCGGTTCGATGGTGAACTTCGAGCGGTTCTCGGCCAACACCTCTTCGGAGAGGGTGGGTCGCTGTGAGATGAGCATGTGGTGATGTCTCCTTCGTGCCGCCCACTATTTGACGGCTGAAAGCGGAATCTGAACAGCGTGTGCTGAAAAGATCTTTACTTCGAGTAGAACTCGACGATGAGCTGTTCGGTCAGCGGGACGTCGATCTGAGCGCGCTCGGGCACCGAGTGCACGAGGATGCGCAGCGTCGACGGGACCACCTGGAGCCATGCCGGCGGAGTCCGGTCGCCGAGGGTCTCCAGAGCGATCTGGAACGGCGTGGACTGCAGCGACTTCGGGCGAACGTCGATGATGTCGTACTGGCTCACGCGGTAGCTGGGCACATCCACGCGGACACCGTTGACGGTGAAGTGGCCGTGGCTGACCATCTGGCGGGCCTGACGACGCGTGCGGGCGATGCCTGCACGGTAGACGACGTTGTCGAGGCGGGTCTCCAGGATCTGGAGCAGCACGTCACCGGTCTTACCCGAGCGGCGGTTGGCCTCTTCGTAGTAACGACGGAACTGCTTCTCCATGACACCGTAGGTGAAGCGAGCCTTCTGCTTCTCCTGGAGCTGGAGCAGGTACTCCGACTCCTTGATGCGTGCGCGGCCGTGCTGGCCGGGCGGGTAGGGGCGACGCTCGAACGATGCGTCGCCGCCGATCAGGTCGACGCGAAGACGACGGGACTTCTTGGTGGCGGGGCCGGTATAACGAGCCATGTCTTATCTCTTCCTTTCCGCTTAGACCCGGCGCCGCTTGGGCGGGCGGCAGCCGTTGTGCGGCTGCGGGGTCACGTCGGAGATGGTGCCGACCTCGAGGCCGGCGGCCTGCAGGGAACGGATTGCGGTCTCGCGACCCGAGCCCGGTCCCTTGACGAACACGTCGACCTTCTTGACGCCGTTCTCCTGCGCCTTGCGGGCAGCGTTCTCGGCAGCGAGCTGCGCGGCGAACGGGGTGCTCTTACGCGAGCCCTTGAAGCCCACGTGGCCGGACGATGCCCAGCTGATCACGTTGCCCTCGGGATCGGTGATCGAGACGATGGTGTTGTTGAACGTCGACTTGATGTGAGCGTGGCCGAGCGGGACGTTCTTCTTATCGCGACGGCGGGTGCCCTTCTTGGGGCCTGCGCTACGTGACTTCGGAGGCATTACTTCTTCTTCCCGGCGATGGTCTTCTTCGGGCCCTTGCGAGTGCGGGCGTTGGTCTTGGTGCGCTGACCGTGGACCGGCAGGCCGCGACGGTGGCGCAGACCCTGGTAGCAGCCGATCTCGATCTTGCGACGGATGTCGGCCTGCACCTCGCGACGGAGGTCACCCTCCACCTTCACCGAAGCCTCGATGTATTCACGCAGCTTCGAGACGTCTGCGTCGGTCAGATCCTTCGCACGCAGGTCGGCCGAGAGGCCGGTGCCCGCGAGGATCTCCTTCGAAGTGGTACGACCCACTCCGTAGATGTACGTGAGTGCGATCTCCAGCCGCTTTTCGCGGGGAAGATCCACACCTGCAACACGTGCCATGTGGCGGTTCCTTCTGTGTTCTCAGAGGTCTGCTTCCAGTCCGTCCCGAACTCATGCGTCGGGCCCCGGCCTCTGAACCGGGGGTCGGTGCCCGCGCGTCTGCGGGCACTGGTTCTGGAAGTTCATACGCGATATTCAGGTATGTGTCTCAAGCGACCTGTAAAAGGCGCTGATCAGCCCTGACGCTGCTTGTGACGCAGGTTCTCGCAGATCACCATGACCCGACCGTTACGACGGATCACCTTGCACTTCTCGCAGATCGGCTTGACGCTCGGCTTGACCTTCACGTCAGCGTTCTCCTTGTTGAACTTTCCAGGGTTACTTGTACCGGTAGACGATTCGTCCACGGGCGAGGTCGTAGGGCGACAGCTCTACGACGACGCGGTCTTCCGGCAGGATGCGGATGTAGTGCTGCCGCATCTTGCCGCTGATGTGGGCGAGAACCTTGTGACCGTTCTCCAGCTCAATGCGAAACATCGCATTGGGCAGGGGTTCGACAACGCGACCCTCGACCTCGATGGCTCCGTCTTTCTTCGCCATTTCCTCCGCGATTCTCCTGTCGACGCTTACCGTGTCGACAGGGCCTGGATCCTTCGTGCTTCCGGTACGGTGGCACTGATCGCGAGTTCCTCCTCGAGCCGGACGTGTACACGCCTGGTTGAGGACGTGCGGAAACACCGCGACGCACCGAAGTTCGAGTCTACGTCAGACGGGGTGTTCAAGCCAACTCGTGCAAGACTGGTTGTCATGCGTGCATTCCTGATCCGAAGCGCTTTCACCGGGCTGGCCCTGTGGGTCGCGAGCGCGACCGTGCCCGGCGTCTACTTCGACTTCGGCTCCCTCACCTCGTGGTGGACCAAAGCCGGCATCGTTCTCCTCGTCGCGATGGTCTTCGGCCTCGTCAACGGGTTCATCAAGCCGATCGTGCAGATCCTGTCGATCCCGCTCTACATCCTGACGCTGGGACTCATCCACATCGTCATCAATGCGCTGATGCTCCGCATCACGTCGTGGCTGACGACCGACGTGTTCCACAAGGGCCTGGTGGTCGACGACATCTTCTGGTCGGGGATCTTCGGCGCGATCGTCATCTCGGTCGTCGGGTGGATAACCGCGCTGCTCCTCAAGGACCGACCGGAGAACCTGTACCAGTGAGCACCGAGCAGCCGACCGCCGATCGTGCTCGGTCCGCGTCGCGCCGGATCACCGTCGTCGGACACGGCGCCGCCGACGCCGTTCCCGACGTGATGCACGTGGACCTGGGAGTGGAGTGCCATGCGGACTCCGTCGCGACCTCGTTGCAGGACGCGGGCACCGCCGTCGCCGACCTCCTCTCGTCGCTGACCGACGCGGGAGTCCCCACGCGGGATCTCCAGACCTCACAGTTGTCGGTGCAGCCGCGGTACGGCGACCACGGTC
>JASLJL010000170.1 GCA_030152405.1 Gordonia sp. (in: high G+C Gram-positive bacteria)
GTCGAGTCGTACGGATTCGGGCGGCCTCCGCACGACCTCGAGGACATCCTCATCGCCTTCGAGTGGTCGGACGGCGAGAGCTCGTCGAACCTTCCCGGACACGACCGTGCAGACGGCCTCCGGTCGTCGGGAGGGAACAGCAGTCGGCATCGGGGCAGGATGGGGCTGATCCTCGACCACCTCCCGCCCTCGGGTGAATTCAGGATTCACACGCGGTGGCGACGGCAGGGACTCGGCGCTCGGTCGGCGGTGTTCTCCGCCGACGACCTCCGCCGCGCAGCGGAAGTGACGAGAGCCGAGCCGTCGGTGTTCGACTCACCCGGCCCGGACTGGTTCGACGATTATGCGGCGCGACTCGCCCCGCGCCCGACATCCGACAAGCGATACCGGCCGTGGATTCCGGAGCCTAACTGAACGCTCAGCCCATCGGGTCGACGATGGCGCCCTGCGCCGGGAGGTCGGCGGAGCCCCACCGCTCGACCACCCACAGGCCGTCGCGGTACTCGAGGTCGATCGACCCGGTGTTCGGGAGGAAGTTCTCCATCGCGAACGTCGGATCGATCTGGGACAGGCGGGCGGCGATCAAGCGGATCGCGGCGCCATGGGACACGAGGTACACGTCCCGGTCCTGATCGATGATGTACTTCCGGGTCAGCTCGTCGACGGTCGGCAGGTAGCGGTCGTGGAGCATCTCCAGCGATTCGCCGCCGGGCAGTCGCGCGTCGAGGTCCCCGTTGTGCCAGTGGGACACGACGTCGTGGAACTTCTCGTGGGCCTCGCGGTCGGACCGTCCCTCGAAGTCGCCCACCTGGATCTCGTGGACGCCGTCGACGGAGACGATGTCCGACTCCCACGCCGATGCGATCATGTCGGCCGTCTGACGTGCGCGGTTGGCCACCGAGTGGGCGAGGACCGCGCCGGCGCCCTCGGGGTGATCGAGGCCGAACCGCACGCCCTGACGGGCGCCGAAGTCGGTGAGCGATGCTCCGGGCAGCGCGGTGTCGAGGATCTTCATCACGTTCGACGTGGTCTCGCCGTGACGGACGAGGTGCAGTCGTGCCATGTCAGTCGGTCCCTTCGAGCAGTCGCGCGAACCAGTCGTGCGATTCGGTGTGGTCTGGCGGCACGTCGGGGACCCCGCGATCGATCGGCCACGATCCGAGGTAGACCACTCGCTCCGATGTGCGGTGCAGGGCACGCAGGGCCTCTCCGACGGCGGCGTCGTCGACGTGGCCGCACGCGTCGAGGTAGAAGCGGTACTGACCGGGCGCGCCGGCGCCGCGCGGACGCGACTCGATGCGTGTCAGGTCGACGCCCCGGGTGGCGAACTCGTTCATGGCGCCGACGAGCGATCCCGGGACGTTCGGGAGGTCGAGGATCACGCTGGTGCGGTCCGCGCCGGTGGCCGGGGTGGGCGGTCCCGGCGGACCGAGCAGCAGGAAGCGGGTGACCGCATCGTCGGCGTCCGCGACGTGTTCGGCGAGTGGAACGAGCCCGCGCAGTGCCGCGGCGGCGGCCGTGGTGACGGCGGCGTCGGCGCGGCCGGCAGCCACGTCGGACGCCGCGCCGGCGTTCGACGTCGCGATCACGAACTCCGCGTTCGGGAACCTGTCGCCGACGCTGCGCCTGACCTGGGCAGACGCCACGGGATAGGCGGCGATGGTGCGGACGTCGTCGGCGGGTGTCGCGGTTCGGGCGGCGATCGTGAACGCGATGTCGAGAGACACCTCCGCGTACGCCTGCACCCGTCGCTGACCGTCGTGGGGGATGAGCGCGTCCATGGTCGCGGGGACCGCGCCTTCTAGCGAGCTCTCGATCGGGACGCAGCCGAAGTCGGCGTCGCCCGCGCGGACCGCGGCGATCACGGCGAGTGGACTGGGCAGCGGAGCCTTCTCGATCGTCTCGCCGTCGGGGCGCGTCGCGAGAATCGCGTCGAGCGCCATCTCGGTGAAGGTGCCTGCGGGACCGAAGTAAGCGAAGACTGGCACGTCGTCCACAGTAACCGAGCGACGCCGGGTTGGGCCCGGGGTGAGTTCAGACGTTGACGCACCCGCCTCCTCGCATTAAGTTAGGGTCACATAACTTAGGGTTGCCTACTTAACGATTCGAGGAGCGCAGATGTCGACTGGTCACACGCACACCATCGCCGCGCCGTGCGACGCCGAGCTGATCCAGACCGCGTGCAGGCGCGCCGCGGGCGGCACGCTGTCCGTGGACGGATCCGACGCCGCCTGCGACGCCGTCGCCATGATCCACCTCTTCGAAGGCGATGCGTTCCTGCTCGTCGCCGACGACGCGCCCGCACTGAGCGCGGCGCGCGGGGAAGCCGAGTCGTCGGCGATGCTCGAAGTGATCGACACCGCGCCGCTGCAGCTGCGGGAGCGTGTTCGATCGCTGATCTGGCTCAGCGGAGGCCTGTACGAGGTTCCCGTCGAACTGCAGCGTGAGCTCGCCGTGGAGATCGCCGCTGAACAGCCCGACGAGCGCCTGCTCGACCTCGGCCACGGATACACGTTGATCCGGATGGCCGTCGAATCGGCGGTGATCGCGTCGGCGGCGGGCGCGGGCGCGGTGCCGGTGGAGGCGCTCGCAGGTGCCGAACCGGACGTCTTCTGGGCTTTCGAGAGCGACTGGCTCGCGCATCTGGAGTCCGACCATGAGGATCTCGTTCACCAGTTGGCGCGGCGCATTCCGGCCCACGCGCGCAACGGACGGGTGCGTCCGCTGCGCCTGGATCGGTTCGGCATCACCTTCCGAGTGGAGGGCGCAGACTCGGACGAGGACTTCCGACTCCCGTTCAGTCGGCCGGTGAATCGGGTCGTCGACCTCTCCGCGGCGCTCCACGCACTGGCGCTGCACCCGTCGATCGATCACCTCATCTGACCTTCTCTCGATCTCCTGCTCCTCGGAGGAGCCGAGCGGGCAGTCGGTCTACCGTGACAGTGTGCGCGTGGACGATCCGAGGCAGCGTCGGGCGATAGTCGTAGAACTCGTCGTCGTCGGCGTGCTGACGTTCGGGTTCTCGGCGGTGTCGTCGATCTTGTCGTTGATCGAGATGCGACTCGGCGCCGGGATCTCGGCGACCACCGTCGCGCTGAACCCGGCGGAGTCGTCGGTGGCCTTGATCGACGTCATCCGACAGTCGATGCGAGCGATCCGGTTGTTCGCCATCGGCGCGCTCGGCGCGTATCTCTTGTGGCGCAGCGGTATCCGGTTGAAAGACGTCGGTCTCGGTCGTCCGACGCGGAGAGACGTTGTGCCGGGCCTCGGTCTGGCCGCGCTGATCGGTGTCCCCGGACTGGCGTTGGTCGCGGCCGCGTCGGCCCTCGGGGTCAGCGGGAATCTGGTGCCCGCGCCCGCGGACAGCCCGTGGTGGCGGATCCTGCTGCTGTGCGTCATCGCGGCGGGCAACGCGGTCGCCGAAGAGATCGTCGTCGTCTGCTACTTCATGACTCGACTGCGGCAGTTGGGCGTGGGCGAGCGGTCGGTGCTCGCCTCGTCCGCGCTGCTGCGCGGCGGATATCACCTGTATCAGGGCCTCGGCGGCGGCCTCGGCAACATCGTCATGGGCGTGGTCTTCGGTCGGTGGTATCAGAAGAAGAACCGCCTGTGGCCGCTCGTGATCGCACACGCGGTGATCGACGTGGTCGCGTTCGTGGGCTATTCGCTGCTCGCCGGACATCTCGGCTGGCTGGGTCTCTGAGCGAGCCGCCCAAAAAAGCCGGCAAATGCTCGGCTACGCCTATCGGGCCGTGAGAAAAGGGGAAGCGCGACGCGGATCAAGCTGGGGACCATGCCCCGCGACCCGCGTCGCGCTTCTAACGATCCGAGCAGCTCCCTCCCAAGAGCCCCGATTCCACCCGGATCGAGCCTGTGTGGCGACTGATCAAATATCAACCAGCGGCCTTGTTGTGAGACGTCGCAGTCTCACATCCACTGCACGAACTTACCACGCAGTTAACCGCCCCGCATAGGCTCGGTATGACATTGAGCGTTGTAATCGTGCCGCATCGACACACATAATGTGCAGTCAGTCGGAATCGACCGCAATGCGAACAAGCAGATCGGCGAGGAGATCGACGATCTGCTCGCGATCGGGTCGCGGGTCGGCCGTCGCCCAGCGATGGACCACTGCCGTCATCGACCCGATGAAAGCGGTCGCGTTGTAGTCGATCGGTTCGCTGGTGGTCCCCGGAAGAGACGCGATCATCATCCCCATGTACCGGGCCCACTCCTCCCGGCTCCGGATCCGGTGAGACTCCATCGCCTCGGAGATGCCGCCGATCTCGACGAACGCGCAGCGAACGATCCGCTGATCACGTGCCACCGCGTCCAGGTAGGCGCGCATCGCATCGCGGGCGATCGTGCGCAGGTCGTCGGTGTCGCTGTCGGCGATCGCCGCAGACACCATCGCCAGGGCGGACTCCTGAATGCCCTGGTAGATCTCGGTGAGCAGTTCTTCGCTCCCCGAGTACTCCTCATAGAACTGACGACGCGACAGGCCGGCTTCGGCGCACAGCGCGGAGATGGTCACCCGGGCGAAGCCGAGCGTGCCGAACAGTTCCAGCCCCGCGGCCTGGAATCGCTCACGTCGGTCGGCGCGCCGGTCCGCCAACGACCGCCCGCGGTAGGAACGGCTCGAGGGAGCCGATCCGTCATCGGTCACGGGCTCGTTCCTATCCCTGTGAGGCGCGCTCGGATCGCAGTTCGTGACCCTTCGACGTGAGGCAGCGTCCACTGGCGAGATCCCACTGCCATCCGTGCAGGTTGCAGGTGAGCTTCTCGCCCTCGACGACGCCGAACTTGCTCAGGTCGGCCTTCAGGTGCGGGCACCGGCGCTGGATGTTCCAGCCGTCCAGCTCGATGGACGCCGAGTCGTCGTGCGCCTCGTTGAACCAGCCGTCGGCGTACGCGATCCGCTCGTCGGTGAGGCATTTGAAGAACGTGTAGAGGTACTCGTTGTAGCCGCCGATCCGCCAGGTGGTGAAGCGAGTCGACAGGAAGATCGTGTTGACCCAGTCCGGTTCGTCGTCACGCAACACGGTGCGGACCAGTTCGGGAGCGATCCGGAAGCCGTAGCGGTACTTGCCGTCGCCGTCCTCCTTCATCCGCACCACGCGCTTCGGGAAGTCGAGCACGAAGGTGTCGTCGCCGACCACCAGGCCGACCGGGTAGCCGATGCCGTCGGAGATGAGGTCGGACGCCGCCATGATCGGCTCGAACAGCTCCTTGAGCTGGGGGAGGAGCGGGTCGCCGTCGGCAGGCGCCCACGAGGCCTTCTCGGCTGCGATGATCGGCGCGAACTTCTCCTTCATGGAGTCGAGGTACGCCTTCTTGCCCTCGCCGAAGATCTGCTCGGGCGGGTACGGGTGGGAGATCTCGAGCAGTTCGTCCGCCCGGAACTCGGCCTTCGATCCCGACACCATCATCAGGCCGCGATGCTTGACCCCGTCGTCGGTGCCGTGGACGCGCATCTGCTCCAGGAAGTCGGCCTGATCGGGGAAGATGCTGGCCTTGTCGGCGTCGCTGCCGGTGTTGAAGTCGTTGAGCGCGTACAGCTCGTCGTCGAGGAACATGGGCGGTCCGGCCGACGGGACCACCCAGGTGGCGCCGACCTGCTCGATGTACGACCGGGCACGGTCCATGCCGCGCTGGCGCTTCTGCATCGCGAAGTTGGCCTTCGACTTGCGGGGGATGTCGTAAACCATCGGGTACCAGATGGCGCCCGAGTACTGCAGCAGGTGGACGTCCACCCTGCCGAACTCCTCGCGGATCACGTCGAGGTCGATCGGGCGGGCGTCGTTCATGTTGAAGCAGACGGTCTCGCCGTCGTCGACGATGAGTCCGGAGTCGCCGATCGGGCCGTCCGCCGGGGCCCGAAGCGCGATGATCATGACGTCGAGGTCGCCCTTGGGGCCGGAGACGCGGTGCTTCTTCGAGTCGTCGGTCTCGACGAACTTGGTGAAGCCGAGACGCTCCAGTTCACGCTTGAGGTCCGGCACCGGGTAATCCGGCAGCAGGACGGTCGCGTCCTTGTTGACGTTGTCCAGCAGGTTCTTCTCGTCGAAGTGATCCCGGTGGAGGTGGGAGACGTAGAGGTAATCGCAGTCGCCGATGGCCTTCCAGTCCAGCTCCGTGTTGTCCGGGAAGGGGATCCACGACGCGAAGTAGGCCGGGTTCACCCACGGGTCGCAGACGATGGAGCCCGCCGCGGTCTGGATGTGGAATCCGGCGTGGCCGATGCTGGTGATCTGCACTGGGCTGGTGCCTTTCGGTCGGGACTGCTGCTTCCGGGACTGCGTCGCCTGCGCGTGCGTCGTGCACGGCAGGCGGTCCGGGGCGTCTTCTCGAACAAGGATATCGCCGAGGGCTGATGCCGCGCCGGTCGCCGTGGGGTCGAAGGTCCCTATGCGGTGACGCCCGCGGTGAGGATCGCCGCCAACTCCCGGTACGCGCGGGCGTCGTCGAGGCCGGTCGCCTCGCGCACGTGCCCCTGCTGAATACGGACCATCGCGGTGGCGGCGAGATCGGCGGCGAACGCGGCGTGCACGTCGCGGAACTCCCCGGCGGCCACCCCGGCGTCGATCAGTTCCTTGACGCGGCGGGCGGCGATGCGCGTGTTCTGCTCGTACGCCTCCCGCGCGGGTGCGAATGCGGACACGTCGGTCAGCCATCGGGCGGACGCCGCGGACAGCGCGTCGCCGACCGCGGAGAGATACACGGTGATCCGCTCGCGCGGGTCGTCGTGCTCGGCCACGGCTGTCTCCACGTCGTGGGCGGCGCGCCGGAAGAAGCCGATCGTGGTGGCGCGCACCAATTCCCCTTTGCTGGGCGCGAGGTTGTACAGCGTCGACTTGGAGCATCGAAGCCGGGCGGCGATGGCGTCGAGGGTGAGGTGCGCGAAGCCCTCAGCGAGAAACACCGCGAGGAGTTCGTCGAACAACTCGGCGTGCCGGGCGGTGACGAACGCCGTCGTGGATGGAGCTGGCATGCCCCCGATAGTACTGCGAGATGTCTTGTAGTACTGCCGTCGTCGCAGTACTCTGAGCTTGATCCCAGTACTGTTCCCGAGTTCGAGGAGTCCGCTGTGCCCGCTGATCGTCTGCTTCCCACCGAAGAGGCCCGCGACCTCATCGACCTGACCCGTGACATCGCCGACAAGGTGCTCGCACCGATCGTCGACGAGCACGAGAAAGCGGAGAAGTACCCGGACGGCGTGTTCGCGACGCTCGGCGAGGCGGGGCTGCTGAGCCTGCCGTACCCCGAGGAGTGGGGTGGCGGCGGCCAGCCGTACGAGGTGTACCTGCAGGTCCTCGAGGAGATCGCGTCGCGCTGGGCGGCGGTGGGCGTGGCCGTCAGCGTCCACAGCCTCGCATGTCATCCACTGTTCGCGTTCGGCACACAGGAACAGAAGGAGCGCTGGCTGCCCGACATGCTGGGCGGATCGACGATCGGTGCGTACAGCCTCTCCGAGCCGCAGGCGGGATCGGACGCCGCGGCGCTGACCTGCAAGGCGTCCGCCGTCGAGGGCGGATACTCGGTCACCGGCGAGAAGGCCTGGATCACCCACGGCGGCGTCGCCGACTTCTACAACCTGTTCGCGCGCACCGGCGAAGGCTCCAAGGGCATCTCGTGCTTCCTGGTTCCCGACGGGGTCGAGGGGCTCACCTTCGGAAGGCCCGAGGAGAAGATGGGGCTCACCGCCGTGCCGACGACGTCGGCCCGCTACGACGGTGCGCACCTGCCGGAGGAGCGACGGATCGGCGCCGAGGGACAGGGTCTGCAGATCGCGTTCAGCGCCCTCGACTCCGGCAGGCTCAGCATCGCCGCGGTCGCCACCGGCATCGCGCAGGCCGCGCTCGACGAGGCCGTCGCCTACGCCAAAGAACGCGAGACGTTCGGTCGGAAGATCATCGATCACCAGGGTCTCGGATTCCTGCTCGCGGACATGGCCGCCGCCGTCGACTCGGCCCGGGCCACCTATCTCGACGCCGCTCGTCGGCGAGACGCGGG
>JASLJL010000218.1 GCA_030152405.1 Gordonia sp. (in: high G+C Gram-positive bacteria)
CGAATGCGCCCCACACCAGGAGGACGACGATGCCGCCGATGAGGAAGCCGAGGGTCTTGCTGCCGCCCCATCCCCAGTCGTTGCCCTTCGTGACGGCGATCAGTGCGCTCGACAGGCCGATGGCGAGGCCGACGGCGCCGATGGCGTCGAAACGTCCGCCCGCGGCGTCGTCGATGTGCGGGACGACGAACTGGACGAGCAGCGCGACGACGACCGCGAGGCCTGCGGCGACCCAGAACAGGGCGTGCCAGTCGAGGTCCTGTGCGATCCACGCCGACAGCGGCAGGCCGATGGCGCCGCCGACGCCCAGCGTGGCGCTCATCGCGGAGACCGAGACGGCGGTGAGACGCGGCGGCGTGACCTCTCGCATGAGGCTGATGCCGACGGGGACGAAGCCCATCGCGAGGCCCTGGACCGCGCGTCCGGCGATCATCGGGATGAGCGACGACGACAATGCGCAGATCAGCGATCCGACGACGAGGAGAACGGCGCTCACGAGCAGGACTCGCTGCTTGCCGAACATGTCGCCGAGACGGCCGGCGATCGGCATGGCGACGGCCGCCGCGAGGAGCGTGGCCGTGATGATCCAGGAGGCGTTGCCGATACTGGTGCCGAGGAGCTCGGGGAGCTCCGGCTGAATCGGGATGATGAGCGTCTGCATGAGCGACGCCACGAGGCCGCCGAAACAGAGCACGGCGACGGTGACGAGCGGATTGCCGTGGCGGCTCTCCGTGGCCCCGGACGGGGCGGTGTCGAGTGACATGAGTGTCCTTCTACGTGAGATCAGCGGGTGCGCTGAATCGAGTATGCACGATACATATGCAGGATGCACATTCCAAATCCGAGGTGTGACATACTCGACGGCGTCGTCGAGCTCGGCGACCGTGCCCCGGGAGAGAGGAGCGTCCACGATGCTGTCGGACGATGACGATTCGATCTGGTCGTCGCCGATCTACCGCGGCGTCGTCGAAGAGCTGCTGCGCATGCGCAGGCGGCGCACCGACGAGCACATCGGGTCGATCCTGGACTCGTCCGCGTTCGCCATCCTGTGGCAGCTCAGCGACGGGCGCGGACGCACGCTGCGCGAGTTGACCGAGGATCTGGAGCTCGAGCAGTCGACGGTGAACCGTCAGGTCAACGCGGCGATCAAACGCGGCTACGTGGAGCGCTACGAGGTTCCGGGGCAGGTCAGCCGCATGCATCGGCCCACCGAGGAGGGACGCCGCGCCTTCGAGCACGATGCGATGCTCCGTGTGAACCGCCTCGACGAGGTGTTCTCCGACCTGGCTCCCGGAACGCCCGAGGGGCTCCTCACTCAGTTGAAGGCGTTCAACGATGCGTACGACCGACGGCTGGCCTCCGAACGCTGACCCTCTCGGGCCATGACCCCGGCGGTCCGGAGTGCCGCCGCCTCGGCGGACGCCGCGGTGTCGGCGATCCCGACCGACCATTCGGTGCGGCTGCCTGTCGACCACTCGAGCAGCATGACGTGATGAATCTCACCGTTCACGGCGGCGGTCCGCGGATGACGTGAGGCGTCCGCGTCGACGGACGGAGTGTCGGGGCTCGTGGGGCGGGTGTACGTCGTGACGAACAGGTCCCACAGGCGATCCGCGCTCACCTCGCCGCCGGAGCGGTCGGTGACGTCCTGGACCGTCGAGGCGAAGTCGATCTCCAGCCGCCGCGGCAGCTTGAGGCCGTACCCGGTCTCGATGAGGTATCCGATGCCACCCTTCCCCGACTGCGAGTTGACCCGGATCACCTCGTCGTACGACCGGCCGAGGTCGGCCGGATCGATCGGCAGGTACGGTACCGCCCACGGTGCCGCCGACTCGGCGACGCCGGTGCGTTCGGCGTTCTCTCGATGAGCGGCGAAGCCCTTCCGGATCGCATCCTGGTGGGTGCCGCTGAACGCCGTGTGCACGAGATCTCCCACATACGGATGGCGAGGGTGGATCTCTATCCCGGTCGCATGCTCGACGACCCGTCGAATGCGGTCGATGTCGGAGAAGTCGATCATCGGGTCGACGCCCTGTGCGTGCAGGTTGAGCGCCAGCGTGGCGATGTCGACGTTGCCGGTCCGCTCGCCGTTGCCGAAGATGCACCCCTCCACCCGCTGTGCTCCGGCCAGCACGGCGAGCTCGGCGCACGCGACTCCGGTGCCGCGGTCGTTGTGCGGATGCACGGACAGGATCACCGAGTCGCGTCTGGCCAGATTGTGGTGCATGTACTCGATCTGATCGGCGTACACGTTCGGGGTGGCGATCTCGACCGTCGCGGGCAGATTCAGGGTCACCGGACGGTCGGGCGATGCATCCCACAGGGTGGTCATCGCGTCGCAGATCTCGAGGACCACGTCCGGCTCGGTCAGATTGAACACCTCGGGAGAGAACTCGAAACGCGCGTTGGGCATGTCGCCCGCGACGTCGAGGACATCGGCTCCGCCGCGCAGGATCAGGTCGGTCAGCTCGTCCACATCGCGCCGCAACACCACGTCTCGCCAGACCGGAGCCGTCGCCGTGTACATGTGGATCACCACGTCGCCGGTGATGCCGGCGACCGATTCGACGGTCCGCTCGATCAGGTCGCGGCGGGCGGGGGTGAACACCACGACCGTCACGTCGTCGGGGATCACTCGCTGCTCGACGAGCAGACGCACGAAGTCGAAGTCGGTCGCCGAAGCGGAGGGATACCCGACCTCGATCTCCTTGTAGCCCATCGCGATCATCAGCTCGAAGAGCTCGCGTTTGCGCGATGGATCCATCGGTTCCGGGAGGGCTTGATTTCCGTCTCTCAGGTCGACCGGCACCCAGAGCGGGGCTTCGGTGATCCGCGCGGACGGCCAAGTCCGCTCGACGATCGGCACATCGACGCGGGAGAACACGTCGCGGTACCGGTGTGAGGGCATGGGGGAGGGCTTCTGACGATTCATGACGAGTTTCCTTCGTGACGACTCCTGCTCAGACCGGCATGCACTCTCGCCCACGGAGAGTCGCCGGTCTGTGGATCAGGACTCGCCGTGGCGAAGAAGCAGAAGTCGTGTGCGCATGGCTAGAATCTAACACAAGTTGTCTGACAAGTAGAGGAGTATCGGTGAGTGGACGGGTGCAGCGGACTCCGTTGGCCGATCAGGCGGCGCGTCTTCTGCTCGATCGGATCCGGGACGGCGAGTGGTCTCTCGGCGCGAAGATCCCGGGTGAGACGACGCTAGCCGCCCAACTCGGCGTCGGCCGGTCCACCATGCGGGAGGCGATCCGGCAGCTCGTCGGGCGTGGAGTGTTGTTCACGAGACAGGGCTCGGGGGTGTTCCTGGCGGCGCTCGACGCTCCGGACGGCAGGGGAGAACTGATGTCGACGGCGTCGATCGTGGACGTCATCGACGTGCGGATCGCGTTGGAGTCCGAGGCGGCGTCGCTGGCGGCGAATCGGCGAACACCCGCACGTCTGCGCGCGATCCGTCGCGCTCTCACCGCTCGCGCCGCGGCGCTCGACGACGTGGAGACGCATGTGGACGCCGACCTGGCGTTCCACCGCGCGATCGTGGAAGCCGCGGAGAACACGATCCTGACGGACCTCTACGACACGTCCACCCCGCGGATCCGGGAGGCCATGATCGACATGCTGCGACTGGTGGGGAGATTCGGCTCCGCCGACGACCACGCCGCACACGAAGACCTCGCCGACGCGATAGCCGACCGACGGGCGGCCGACGCCGCCCGCGTCAGCCGTGACCATCTCATCGCCTTGAAGGAGGCTCTGCAGTGACCACCGACCCGATGACAACCGACCCTGCCGCCGTCCTCGCGCTCGCCGACGTGACGTTCCGCCGCGACGGACGCGAGATCCTGCACGGCATCGACCTCACCGTCCGCGCGGGCGAGCACTGGGCGCTCCTCGGACCGAACGGCGCGGGCAAGACGACGATCGTCGGATTCTGTGCTGCGCAGACCCATCCGACGACGGGCACGGTCGACGTCTTGGGCAAGCGTCTGGGCCGTGTCGACATGCAGCAACTGCGCCGCCACATCGGACACGTGAATCCGCGTCACCCGCTGCGGTCGCCGCTGACGGTCGTCGACGTGGTGCTGACCGGCGTCACCGGCACCATCGACATGCCGATGCGGTGGACTCCGACTCCCGATCAGGTCGAGCGGGCGCTGTCACTGATCGACGAGGTGGGTCTCGGCGACCGCGCAGCCAATGTGTGGCCGACGCTGTCGCAGGGCGAGCGGGGTCGCGCGCTCGTCGCTCGTGCGCTCGCCGCCGAGCCGGATCTGCTGCTGCTCGACGAACCGACGACGGGACTGGACGTCGCGGCGCGCGAACAGCTGCTGGAGACGATCGACGGTCTGGCCCGGTCCGCGCCAGAGGTCGCATCGATCCTGGTGACCCATCACCTCGAGGAGCTCCCGGAGACGACGAGTCACGCCCTCGTGATCGCGCACGGAGCGGTCGTCGCCTCGGGACCGGTCGACGAGGTCGTGACCAGCGAGATCATCACTCGCGCGTTCGAGCATCCGATCGTCGTCACGCACGACGACGGTCGGTGGTCGGCCCGCGCGGTGAAATCCGGCTCCCGCGCGTGAGGCTCGCTCAGGGCTGCAGGAGCACCTTGATCGCGGTGCGTTGATCCATGGCGCGGTATCCGTCGGCGGCCTGCTCCAGGGGAAGCGTCAGGTCGAACACCTTGCCGGGGTCGATGGTGCGTCGAGCGATGCGATCCATCAGGTCGGGGAGGAAACGGCGAACGGGAGCCGGGCCGCCGTGAAGGTGGACCGTCGACGCGAACAGCTTGTCGCCCGGCAGTTCGACGCCGTGGGAGACGCCGACGAATCCCACATGTCCGCCGGGACGAGTGGACCGGATGGCCTGCATCATCGACTCCTGCGTCCCCACGGCCTCGATCACCGAGTGGGCGCCCAGACCGGAGGTGAGCTCCTTGATCGCCGCGACACCCTCGCGTCCGCGCTCGGCGACGATGTCCGTCGCGCCGAACTCACGGGCCAACGACTGACGGTCCGCATGCCGACTCATCGCGATGATCCGCTCGGCGCCCAGTTCCTTCGCGGCCAAGACGCCCAGCAGTCCGACGGCGCCGTCGCCGACCACGGCGACCGTCGCACCGGGTTTCACGTCCGCGGCGACCGCGGCGAACCATCCGGTGCCGAGCACGTCGGACGCGGCCAGATACGACGGGATCAGGTCCGCGTCGGGGCGGTCGGGCGTCTTGACCAGGGTGCCGTCGGCGAGCGGGATCCTCGCGTACTCGGACTGTGTTCCGATGCCGCCCATTCCGTGCACCTGGACGCACCGCGACTGGTAACCGGCCTGACAGATCTCGCACGTGTTGTCCGACGCCATGAACGAGCCGACCACGAAGTCGCCTGGTGCGACGGTGGTGACCGCCGCCCCGACCTCCTCCACGTACCCCACGTACTCGTGGCCCATCGGTGCGTCGTGGACGTCGTTCGCGCCGCGGTACGGCCACAGGTCGGATCCGCAGATGCAGGTCGCGGCGACCTTGATGACGGCGTCCGTCGGCTCGATGATCACAGGGTCGGGACGGTCGACGACGGAGACGGTGCCGGGGGAGTTCATGATGACTGCTCGCATGACGTCCACAGTAGCCACGCCGGCCCGTCTCACGGGCGGTGTGCGGCGAGGGAATAGATCGCGGGCGAGTGCCGTTGAACGGAGTCGACAGCGGAGGAGAGTGCACGGGTGAGACGCGGGAGTTCGACGATGTTCGCCTCGCTCTCGGTACCCAACTTCCGCACCTACGTCGCAGGCGCGTTCGTCTCCAACATCGGAACCTGGGTGCAGCGGGTGGCTCAGGACTGGTTGGTCCTGCAGCTCTCGAACGGGTCGGCCATGGCGGTCGGCGTCACCACGGCGCTCCAATTCCTCCCCGCACTGCTCTTGTCGCCGGTGGGCGGACTGTTCGCCGACCGCTTCGACAAGCGTCGGCTCCTGATGGTCACTCAATCGTGGATGGCGGTGTCGGCGCTGCTGCTCGGCGTCCTCGCCGTCACCGGCGACGCGACGACGATCCACGTGTACGTTCTGGCGTTCGTGTTCGGGATCGGGTCGGCGCTCGACGTCCCCGCCCGGCAGGCGTTCGTGTCGGAGATGGTCGGCGCGGACCGTCTCACCAACGCGATCGGGCTCAACAGCTCGGCGTTCAATGCCGCACGACTCATCGGTCCGGGCGTCGCAGGACTCATCATCGCCGCGTTCGGCAGCGGGTGGGCGATCCTGACCAACGCCCTGAGCTACATCGCCTTCCTGCTGGCCCTCACCCTGCTCGACGAGGACAAGCTGGTCCGCAGTGAACCGCTGCCACGGGCGAAGGGACAGGTCCGCGAGGGCTTCCGCTACGTCGCACGCCGCGCCGACCTGCTGATCGCGTTGGGCGTCGGCTTCGCGGTGGGCACGTTCGGTTTGAACTTCCAGATGACGAACGCGCTGATGGTCCGCAACGAGTTCGGCCTCGGTGCGCAGACCTACGGTGTGCTCGGCTCGGTGCTGGGCATCGGATCGCTGCTCGGGGCGCTCCTCGCGGCGCGCCGAAAAGGCGCGCCGAGCCTGCGGTTCGTCGTGGTCTCCGCGCTCGTGTTCGCTGTCCTCATCGGTCTGTCCGGCGCCACGCCGACCTATCTGTTGTACGCCGTCACGCTCCCGCTCGTCGGATTGTCGGCGCTGATCACGCTGACGTCCACGAACATGTACGTGCAGACCCATGTGGATCCGCAGATGCGCGGTCGCGTGATGGCCCTCTACTTCACGGTGTTGATGGGCGGCACCCCGATCGGATCCCCGTTGCTCGGGATGCTCGCGGAATGGCTCGGGCCGCGGGCCCCGCTCATCGGCGGCGCACTGGTGCAGGCCGGGTTGATCGTGCTCGTCGTCGTCATCGTGAAGCGGTTCGTCCGGTCCGTCGACGGCGATCAGACCCCGACGACGCCCGACGCGATCAGCCGGTCCGACGTCGCCGCCGGATAATCGAGCTCGTCGAGCAGGGCACGAGAATGCTGTCCGAGGGCCGGGACGTCGCCCATGGCGAGTTCCACGTCGTCGAACGTCATCGGCGGGAGCAGCGCTCGAACCGGGCCGACCGGTGTTCCCACGGTTCGCCAGCGATCACGCTCGGCGAGCTGCGGATGCCGGACGAGGCCCGCGACGTCGTTCACGACGGCGCACGGAACCCCCGCCGCATCGAGTCGGGACGCGAGGTCGGCCGCGGTGAACCGAGCGGTCTCCGCCGCCACCGCGGCGTCGCACTCCACTCGATGTGCGACCCGGTCGGTGTTGGTCGCGATCCGCGGATCGGCCGCGACGTCGGCGCGGCCGAGCACCTCGCCCATCAG
>JASLJL010000264.1 GCA_030152405.1 Gordonia sp. (in: high G+C Gram-positive bacteria)
GCCCGCGCGAAGCTGGTGGCGAAGGAACTCTCGTTCGCCCAGTTCCTCAATGTCGAAGGTCTCACTCTGCGCGCGGACCTGCTGACGCCGCTCGCGCACTGGATCACGCCGAAGAACGAGAGTCGACGCTCCGACACGCGGTTCTTCCTCGCCTCGATGCCCGACGGTCAGGAAGCCGACGGCGAGACCAGCGAGGCCGCCGAGACCCGGTGGCAGACGGCGGCGGACGCGCTCGCCGACTGGGACCGCGGCGATCACTTCCTGCTGCCGCCGACGTGGACGCAGCTGCGTCACATCGCGCAGTTCAGCACCGTCGCGGAACTGCAGGCCGCGCCGCGCGAGATCACCCCGATCGAACCGTCGATCTCGTCGTCCGGCCTCGCCGGGCTCACCTTCGCCGACTCCAGCGAGTACCTCACCGCACTCGGCGACGGCCGCATGGACCGTCTCAAGAACACGAACGCCTGAATCCGGTTTCGACTTCGCTCAACCGTCGATGGGCGGAATCTCGGCGTCGTCTCGGTCGGCCCATTCCAGGAGGGTGTCGAGCCGGTGGGCGACGTCGTCGATCCGGGCGTGCAGGTCGCCGATCCGCGCGAACCGTTCCGGCATGGTGGCGACGGTGAAGTCGTCCGGTTCGACGTCGGGCAGTTCATCCCAGGTGATCGGAGCGGAGACCGTGGCTCGCGGGGTGGCGCGGACCGAGTACGCGGCGGCGATCGTGTGGTCGCGCGCGTTCTGATTGAAGTCGACGAACACCGCTGAGGGATCGCGGTCTTTGCGCCACCAGGTGACCGTGGCCTCGCCCGCCGCGCGGCGAGCCACCTCGGCCCCGAACGCGTGGGCGGCGCGTCGAACGTCGGCGAAGCTCCACTCCGGAGCGATCCGCACGTAGATGTGCAGCCCGTGTCCGCCTGAGGTCTTCGGGTACCCGACGATCCCGAGTTCGTCGAGCACCTCGTGAGCGATCCCGGCGACCCGACGGACCTTGGCGAAGTCGCAGTCGGGCATCGGGTCGAGGTCGATGCGCCACTCGTCGGGTTCCTCGACGTGTTGTCGGCGGGAGTTCCACGGGTGGAACTCGACGGTGGCCATCTGGACCGCCCACAGCACGGCTGCGGGCTCGGTGACGCACAGCTCGCTCACGATGCGTTTGTAGCGGGGAAAGAAGATGTCGACGGTCTCCACCCAGTCCGGCGCGCCGGCGGGGAGCTTCTTCTGGTGCACCTTCTTCTCCGCGGTGCCTTTGGGAAAACGGTGCAGCATGCACGGGCGACGGTCGAGCGCGCGGGTGATGCCGTCGGCGACCGATTCGTAATAGCGGACCAGGTCGATCTTGGTGAGGCCGGTCTCGGGGAAATAGACACGATCGGGGCTGCTCACCCGCACGATCCGGGTGGCCCCGTCGCGCCCCGGGACATACAACTCGACAGCATCTGCGCCCATGTGACAACAGTAGTCACATGGGTCGCGTACCGGGTTCGTCTGGAACAGGTGTCACCCGGTAGCCTGCCCTTATGGCAGCAGAGTTTGTGACCCTGGAGACATCGCCGGATCATCCCGGCGTCGGCACCATCCGACTGAACCGTCCGCCGATGAACGCCCTGAACCGCCAGGTCCAGGCCGAGCTCGCGGCCGCGGCCGAGGAGGCGTCCACCCGCGACGACATCAAGGCCGTCGTCGTCTACGGCGGCCCGAAGGTGCTCGCGGCGGGCGCGGACATCAAGGAGATGAACGACATGTCGTTCGCCGACATGTCGAAGGTCGCGGGCAAGCTGCAGGACGGCCTCGGCGCCGTCGCGTCGATCCCGAAGCCGACCGTCGCGGCCGTCACCGGCTACGCGCTGGGCGGCGGGCTGGAGGTCGCGCTCGGCGCTGACCGTCGTATCGCGGGCGACAACGCCAAGCTCGGCGTCCCCGAGGTGCTCCTCGGCGTGATCCCCGGCGGTGGCGGCACCCAGCGCCTCGCACGTCTGATCGGCCCGTCGCGCGCGAAGGACATGGTCTTCACCGGTCGTTTCGTCGGCGCGGAGGAGGCCCTCGCGATCGGTCTCGTCGACGAGGTCGTGGCGCCCGACGACGTGTACGACGCCGCACTCAAGTGGGCGGGTCAGTTCGCGGGTGCGGCGTCTGTCGCGCTCGCCGCTGCGAAGACCGCGATCGACGCTGGTCTGGACACCGACCTCACCACGGGCCTGAAGATCGAGGCCCAGCTGTTCGCCTCGCTGTTCGCGACCGACGACCGCACGATCGGCATGGAGTCGTTCGTCGAGAACGGCCCCGGCAAGGCGAAGTTCACCGGAAAGTAGGACCTGAACCACATGACGACGATCGACAAGAACACCTCGGACGACGCCGCCGAGCAGGCCGTCGACCCGGCCCCCAATCCGCACGCGACGGCCGAACAGGTCGAGGCGGCGCTGAAGGACACCAAGCTCGCGCAGGTTCTCTACCACGACTGGGAGGCGGAGACCTACGACGAGAAGTGGTCGATCTCGTTCGATCAGCGGCTCATCGACTTCGCTCGTGGACGTTTCGACCGCATCGTCCCCGACGCCGACCTGCCGTACGGTCGGGCCATGGAGCTGGGCTGCGGCACCGGTTTCTTCCTCCTCAACCTGATGCAGTCGGGTGTCGCGGAGAAGGGCTCGGTCACCGACCTGTCGCCGGGCATGGTGAAGGTCGCCCTCCGCAACGCGGAGAACCTGGGCCTGGACGTCGACGGCCGGGTGGCCGACGCCGAGAGCATTCCGTACGAGGACAACACCTTCGACCTCGTCGTCGGACACGCCGTGCTGCATCACATCCCGGATGTGGAGAAGTCGCTCCGCGAGGTGCTCCGCGTCCTCAAGCCGGGCGGACGCTTCGTCTTCGCGGGCGAGCCGTCGACCATCGGCGACTTCTACGCGCGCTGGATGAGCCGCGCCACGTGGTGGGCGACCACCAACGTGACCAAGATCGGCCCGCTCAAGCAGTGGCGCCGCCCGCAGGCCGAACTCGACGAGAGCTCGCGCGCAGCGGCCCTCGAGGCCGTCGTCGACATCCACACGTTCTCGCCGGAAGACCTCGAGCGCATCGCCACCGCTGCGGGCGCAGTGGAGGTCCGATCGGAGGCCGAGGAACTCGCCGCCGCGATGCTCGGCTGGCCGGTCCGCACGTTCGAGGCCGCGGTCCCGCCGGAGAAGCTCGGCTGGGGATGGGCCGGGTTCGCGTTCGGCGGTTGGAAGAAGATGACCTGGATCGACGAGAACGTCCTCCGCAAGGTGGTCCCGCCGAAGTTCTTCTACAACGTCCTCATCACGGGTGTGAAGCCGGAAGCCTGAGCTTCGGTTCCGACATCTCGACACGAACGGCCCGTCTCCACCCGAGGCGGGCCGTTCGTCGTCGGGGGACCGATCCGGCTCAGTACGGAGCTCTGACGCCCGGTT
>JASLJL010000294.1 GCA_030152405.1 Gordonia sp. (in: high G+C Gram-positive bacteria)
CACCGGCTGGCCTCCGCCGTCGAGGAATCGGCCGGAGTCCACTACGAACCCGAGGTGACGATCGGCGGATGGCCGTTCCTCACCAAAGCCGGCGACGGCCGCTTTCCACAGATCTCGATCGGCGCCCGCGGAGTCCCCGTCGCCGACTGCGGTTTCCGCGGAGCGTGCACCGCGCTCCTGGAGTCCCGCCTCACCGATCCCGTCGTCGGCGACATCTGGGACGTGAACGGCAGCACCCCGATCACCACCCAGGCGGTGTCTGCCGAGACTCGCATCGATTCAGTGAACCTCGGCAGGCTCATGGGCATCACCGACCTGTACATCAACACCCCGGCGCCCGAGGGCAAGGTCGGCGCGGGCGGCCCCGGCGACGGTCTGCTCGAACGGACGGACGGGTTCATGCTCAGCGGCACGGTGCCGCTGCCCGGCTCACCCGAGCTCGACGGCCGGTTCCCGCCGTCCGCCGACGGCTACCGCCACCCGAAGGTCAAGGTGAGCGTGAGCGCACGTGCGTTCGTCGTGGACGGCCGCGTGCACATCCGGGCGACCGGGCTGTACGACGGTCCTGAAGAGCACTACTCGGCCGACGTTCCCGAAGAGTTTTACGCACACGTTCTCGACCGGTTCTCGACGGTCCTCCCGCCGGTTCCGATGGCCTGGAACGTACCCGTCGACAAGGCCCTGAGCAGGGGAAGCGACCTGATCGTGACGGGCTCCGCCGGCGCGCGGAGAGTCAAACCGGTCGACTACGCACCCACTGTGTCCCCGACACCGTGAGAACTGTGTTGTAGGGTCGTCGGCATGCAACACCGCAGTGAGCTCATGCTCACCCGTCGCTTGGCGATCGACCTGTGTCGAACCGCCAATTGTTGCTGTCTCTAGCCGTTCTCTCGGCTCCTTCTGTTCGCCGCGTCGGCGACAAGCCGACACTATCTCGGCACTTCTTCACCTCTCCGTCGTGCGCCTGAATCCTGACCTGTGCGCACTCGTTTTTCCCTGTGAAAGGAACACACATGGCACGCTCCGACGTCTTGGTCAGCGCCGATTGGGCTGAGCAGAACCTGAACACCGACAAGGTCGTCTTCGTCGAGGTCGACGAGGACACCTCGATCTACGACCTGAACCACATCCCGGGCGCCATCCGCCTGGACTGGAAGAAGGATCTGCAGGACGGCCTGCGTCGCGACTTCCTCAACGCCGAGCAGTTCGGCGCGCTCCTGTCCGAGCGCGGTGTCGCGAACGACGACACCGTCGTTCTGTACGGCGGCAACAACAACTGGTTCGCCGCCTACGCGTACTGGTACTTCAAGATCTACGGCCACAAGGACGTCCGCCTGATCGACGGCGGCCGCAAGAAGTGGGAGCTCGACGGCCGCGAGCTGAGCAGCGACCCCGTCACGCGTGAGGCCACCACCTACACTGCGCAGGCCGCCGACACCTCGATCCGCGCGTTCCGCGACGAGGTCATCGACTCGATCGGCTCCAAGAACCTGGTCGACGTCCGCAGCCCCGACGAGTTCGCGGGCAAGATCCTCGCCCCCGCGCACCTTCCGCAGGAGCAGGCGCAGCAGCGCGGCCACGTCCCCGGCGCCATCAACATCCCGTGGTCGACCACCGCGAACGAGGACGGCACCTTCAAGTCGGACGAGGACCTGACCGCCCTCTACGCGGAGAAGGGCTTCGATGACTCCAAGGAGACCATCGCCTACTGCCGCATCGGCGAGCGTTCGAGCCACACGTGGTTCGTTCTGCAGGAGCTCCTCGGCAAGAAGAACGTCAAGAACTACGACGGCAGCTGGGTCGAGTACGGCTCGCTGGTCGGCGCCCCGATCGAACTCTGATCGCCGTTTCGGCGAGATCTTTCTCTGAGAGGAATTCTTCATCATGTGTGGTGCACCCAAGCAGGGTCAGACCCTTCCCGCAGGCGTCGACGTCGAGAAGGAGACGGTCCTGACGGGCCAGGTCCTCGACGGTTCGGGCAACCCGGTCGCAGGCGCGTTCGTGCGTCTGCTCGACGGCACCGGCGAGTTCACCGCCGAGGTCGTGGCCTCGGCGACCGGCGACTTCCGCTTCTTCGCAGCCCCCGGAAACTGGACGCTGCGTGCGTTGAGCGCCCAGGGCAACGGTGACATCGCCGTCTCGCCGGAGGGCCCCGGAGTCCACAACCACGACGTGGTCGTCAGCAAGTAACGACACCGTCTTTCGCCGGAACCCCGGTCCGCTTCGAGCGGGCCGGGGTTTCGTCGTTTCCGGGCCTGCCTTCGGTGTGATCTGTCTGCCAGTCGACCCCTCGGAGTTATCGACACCCGCGGCCGGGAGGTAGACTGCACACGTGGTCCTCTTCTTCGAAATCCTCCTGGGTCTGGCGTCGCTCCTCATCGTGTGGTTCGCGCTCTACACCGTCTACCGCCTGGTGAACGACGAGTCATGACCCGTTCGGGCAATGAAGCGATCTCCGACGCCGAAGCACGAGCACAGGAGACCGCGAGCCTCAACGTGCCGTCGGTCGGCGACCTCCCGCTCCCGACCGACACCGCCAACCTCCGGGAAGGCCCCGATCTCCATTCCGGGCTTCTCGCACTACTGCCGCTCGTCGGCGTCTGGGAGGGGACGGGCGAAGGCCACGACCCCGTGACCGGATCCGACTACGAGTTCGGCCAGCAGATCATCATCACGCACGACGGCGGCAACTATCTGGTGTGGCAGTCGCGGTCGTGGGTGATCGACGACAAGGGCGACTACGTGCGCCCGGACCTCCGCGAATCCGGATTCTGGCGGATCAGCGAGGACGACGAGATCGAACTGCTGCTCACGCACGCCGAAGGCGTCATCGAGCTGTTCTACGGACGTCCGCTCACGCAGACGTCGTGGAACCTCACCACCGACGTCACTCTGCGCACGGAGACCGGAGTCCACACGGGCGGCGCCAAGCGCCTGTACGGCCTGGTGCCCGACGGCGACCTCGCCTACGTCGAGGAGCGCGTGGACGCAGACGGCGAGCTGACGCCCCGCCTGTCGGCCAAGCTCCGCCGCGTCATCGGCTGACCCCGACCCACGACAAGAACTTCGGCACTCGACACCGCTTCTGGCGCGGTGTCGAGTGCCGAAGTTTTAGCTAGAGCCGTCAGGCGGCGGCGCCCGATGCGAGTTCCGCATCGATGCGGAGGAGTCCCGATCCGTCGCCTTCCACCAGGCGCAGGCGGCCCAGGATCTCGCTCACCGTCGCCTCCTCTTCCACCTGCTCCGAGATAAACCAGTCGATCGTCGGGCGGGAGTCCAGATCGTGCTCGGCCTCTGCCTGCAGGTACAGGTTGCGGATGCCCTCGGACACGGCGCGCTCGGCGTCGAGTGCGATCTCGAAGACGTCGGCCACCGCCTCCACCTTGATCGACTGGATCGAGATGTCGCCGATCACCGGATGATTGTCGCGGTCGGTCAGATGCTTGATCAGACGGTCCGCGTGAGTCAGCTCCTCAGCCGACTGTGCGCGCAGCCACGACGCCATCCCGGGGAGATCGCGGACCTCCACCTCGATCGCGAGCTGGCGGTACAGGAAAGACGATTCGTATTCGCGGGTGATCTGCTTGACGAATTCGGTTTCCAGCTCTTCGCTCATCTTCATGTCGATGTCCCCACTTCTCATTCACTCGTTGAATTCCAGATACCCCGGACACAGTCCAGAATAGATGTTTCCCCGAGATATTCCAGCGAGGTTCGGCATACCTAAACACGCCCCTACCTGCATAAAGTGAAGCCTTACTTGATTAAGGCGAGCCCAACCTATCGCCGACCGACACTGTCGGCACTTCGAATTCATCGACATTCTGGTGCGTCACGACGATCACGATTCGCGGTGATCGGAATAGGCCGTCTGGCGAGATGATCTGTCGCATCAGCTCGGCCGAGTCGTCGCTGTCGACGTGTTCGGTGGGTTCGTCGAGGACGACGATCATCGCCGGGTGGATCACTGCACGCGCCAGCAGGAGACGGCGACGTTGACCGCCGCTCAGCGAGGCGCCGCCGCCGACGAGGTCGGTGTCCAGGCCGTCGGGCAGGCCGCCGAGCCACTCGCCCAGGCCCACGGCCGACAGCGCGCGGACGATCTCGTCGTCGCCGACGTCACCCCGCGCCACCCTCATGTTCTCCCGCAGCGAGGTCGAGAACAGATGCGCCTCCTCGCCGAAGTACGCGGCGCTGGACGGGAGGTCCGCCGGCCTCGAGGACACCGTGCCCGCGATCGGCGGCAGGAGGCCGGCGAGCGTCAAGGCCAATGTCGACTTGCCCGCCCCGCTGCGCCCGACGATCACCAGGCGGTCTCCCGGCTTCAGGGTCGTGTCGAACCCGGCATCGGGACCGAGCGGACGATCGTGGCCCCACTGCAGTTCACGGGCGACCAGAGTCGACGGCTCCGCGGAGAACACCGGGTCGGTCCCGCCGACGCCGCCGGCCGAGTCGACCAGCGACATCAGTCGAGCGGCCGCCTGCCGCCCTCGCTGCCAGGCGATGGCGGCCTCGGTCAGCACCCCGGTGGTCTCGAACGACGACAGCGGCAACAGGATCAGGACGCCGAACAACATCGGCGTGATCGCACCGTCCGACGACGACACGTCCGCCAACGAACCGCTCACGCCGGATGCCAGATCGACGGCGATCACCGCCGCCGCGACCACGCTCACCAGCATCGCGAACGGTGTCAACGACGCCGCTCCCGACCGCTTGGAGCTCCCCGCGTCGACTGCCGCCGCGAAGTCGGCGTCCGCCTCGGCCAGGCGGGCGAGGACCGCTTCGCGTCGACGAGCGACGAC
>JASLJL010000370.1 GCA_030152405.1 Gordonia sp. (in: high G+C Gram-positive bacteria)
ACCTCGACGACGACGGCCAACTGGTGCAGCTCGGCGCCGACGGCACCGAGGTCCCACTCACCGCTGACGTATGAACAGCCCAAAACCGCGGCTCGACCTTGTGGTCGGGTGCAACGGTGCCGGCAAATCAACACTGATCGCCAAACATCTGCAACCGATCCTCTTCGGATCGGCGTTCGTGAACGCAGACGAGATCGCCAAAAAGCGATGGCCTGATGCAGCCGAGGAGCACTCGTACGACGCGGCGCGAATCGCCGAGAGGACTCGCGATGCTCTGATCGCAGCGGGTCGGCCGCTGATCGCCGAGACCGTGTTCTCTCATCCGTCCAAACTCGACTTGATCTCAACTGCCCACGATGCGGGGTTCGCAGTTCACGTCCACGCGGTACTGATTCCCGAGCATCTGGCACTCCACCGAGTCGTGGCCCGCGTCGAATCAGGTGGGCACAGCGTTCCGCCGGAGAAGATCCGGTCTCGATTCCAGCGGCTTTGGCCACTCGTCGTCACTGCGATCAGCTGCGCTGACGCCGCTTACGTCTACGACAATTCGCGGTCCGAGATGACAATCCTCGCCGAGTTCTCGCAAGGATCCGCGATATCGCCGCCGGCTTGGCCGGCGTGGACACCCCAGTCGATGCGGGCGTTGACGGAGGGCTAGCTCCTTCGACTTCGCTCAAGGATCAGCAGGGTCCGCTCGAGGTCCAAGAGGACCGGACGAGAACCTACGTGTGCGTAACCACAAGCTACTCATCCGTAACATAGGGTCCGCGCGGAGCGATGAAATCCGTGACAGATGAACTTGGGACCGTTGCGCACGTGACGTAGCCTGGAAAGATACGCGCACGTCGACGCTCCAGCGGCGGCACTGCCGCCCGACCGACGCACCGAACCGACCGGAGGAATCACCGATGGCACGCGAACTGACTCAACTCGAGCTGCTCCGGGAGCTCGAGCCGATCGCCGAGAACAACGTGAACCGCCACCTCAAGACGGCGCGCGACTGGAACCCGCACGACTACGTGCCGTGGGACGACGGCCGCAACTTCGCAGCTCTCGGCGGGTCCGACTACGACCCCGAGGATTCGAAGCTCGACGAGGTGGCCAAGGCCGCCATGATCACCAACCTGCTGACCGAGGACAATCTGCCCTCGTACCACCGCGTGATCGCCGACAACTTCTCGATGGACTCCGCCTGGGGCCACTGGGTCGGCCGATGGACCGCCGAGGAGAACCGCCACGGCATCGCGATGCGCGACTACCTCGTCGTCACGCGTGGCGTCGATCCCACCGCGCTCGAAGAGGCGCGCATGATCCACATGACCAACGGGTACGACCCGATGCTCGCGGCCGCCGATCGCGCCGAGGAGATGCAGGCCAACGGCGAAGAGATCGGCCTTCTGCACTCCGTCGCCTACGTGACGTTCCAGGAGCTCGCCACCCGCGTCAGCCACCGCAACACCGGCAAGGCCTGCAACGATCCGATCGCCGACCGCATGCTGCAGCGCATCGCGGCCGACGAGAACCTGCACATGATCTTCTACCGCAACATCTGCGGCGCGGGCATGGACATCGCCCCCGACCAGACCATCCGCGCAGTGGCCGACATCGTCACCAACTTCCAGATGCCCGGCGCGGGCATGCCGAACTTCCGGCGCCACGGCGTCCTCATGGCCAAGCACGGCATCTACGACCTCCGTCAGCACCTCGAAGAGGTCATCGCGCCCGTCCTGCGCAAGTGGAACGTCTTCGAGCGCACCGACTTCGGCCCGAAGGGCGAGCAGACGCGCGAAGAACTCGCAGCCTTCCTCGAGCAGCTCGACAAGGACGCGACCCGCTTCGAAGAGATGCGCGACCGCGCCCTGGCCCGTGAGGCCCGCAAGCGGGAGCAGCAGGCGTCCTGAGCACCGCACTCGATTCCCCGACGACATCCCGACCGGACTTCCTGACCGGTCGGGATCCGTTGCGTATCGGCCCGATCGAACTCGCCAGCCCCGTGGTGCTCGCACCGATGGCCGGCGTCACCAACGTCGCCTTCCGCGTGTTGTGTCGCGAGCTCGAGGCGCAGCGCACCGGCACCGTCTCCGGCCTCTACGTCTGCGAAATGGTGACGGCCCGCGCACTCGTGGAACGTCACCCCGTCACGATGCACATGACGACGTTCGACCCGACGGAGACGCCGCGGTCCATGCAGCTGTACACAGTCGACCCGGAGTACACCTACAAGGCCGCGAAGATGATCGTCGACGAGAACCTCGCCGACCACATCGACATGAACTTCGGCTGCCCGGTCCCCAAGGTCACCAAGCGTGGCGGCGGATCGGCGATCCCGTACAAGCGCCGCCTGTTCCGCAACATCGTCGCCGCCGCCGTCCGCGCCACCGAGGGCACCGACATCCCGGTGACCGTGAAGTTCCGCATCGGCATCGACGACGAGCACCACACCCACCTCGACGCGGGCCGGATCGCCGCAGAGGAAGGCGCCCAGGCCGTCGCGCTGCACGCGAGGACCGCGTCACAGCGGTACTCCGGCACCGCCGTGTGGGACGAGATCGCGCGCCTCAAGGAACACGTGACGACGGTCCCGGTGCTCGGCAACGGAGACATCTTCGAGGCGGACGACGCCGTCGCGATGATGCAGCAGACCGGATGCGACGGGGTCGTGATCGGACGCGGCTGCCTCGGACGACCGTGGCTGTTCGCCGAGCTGTCGGCACGACTGCGGGGCGTCGACGCTCCCACCGCACCCAACCTGGGCGAAGTGGGACAGATCATGTTCCGGCACGGAACCCTGCTCGCGGCACACCACGGCGAGGACAAGGGCATGCGCGAGATGCGCAAGCACATCGCCTGGTACCTGCGCGGCTTCCCGGCCGGCTCCGACCTCCGTTCGCAGTTGTCGCTGGTGAAAACTCTCGACGACCTGCAACGACTCATCGACACGTTGCCTGCGGACACACCGTTCCCGCGCGACGCCCATGGTCCGCGCGGCCGCCAGGGCTCGCCTGCGTCGGTGGCACTGCCCGATGGATGGCTCGACGATCCGGAAGAGGACATCGTCCCCGAAGGCGCCGAGATCATGCATTCCGGAGGCTGATCGACGTTTCTGAGCTGGTCGATCATAGAACTATCAGGTCCGGCCACTATCATGTCCGAAGTCCCTGACCAGTGAGGTTCCTGTGAGTTCAGACCGCCCCGGCGACGAAACGCCGGACGACCAGCCGACGTCGCCTCGGCGATCCCGTCGCGCCGGGCGATCGTCTGACTCGTACGACTTCCGCGACCGTTTCGGCGACACCGGGCACACGCCGCGCGTCTCCGGACTGCGCGAGCCGACCGGCCGTGAGCAGTACGTCCGACCGCGCGGTCGGCTCACCGTCCGACAGCTCATGGATCAGATGGGCGCCGACGAGGCGGCCAACGCGCTGCCGCCCACGCCGACCGAACCCCCCGCCACCGGGCGACGCCGCGCCACCCCGCCGCCCGCACCGCAGCGCCCTGCCGCACCTCGGCCCACGCCGCCGCGGCCGACGCCGCCCCCGGAGCCCGAGCAGACCGCACGTCAGCCGCGCCCCGCACAGCGCAGGCCGCAGGCCACTCCCCCGCCGAGCGCTCCGAAACCGGAAGTGACGCAGTCGATCCCACCCGTCGCCGGGTTCGAGTTCGAGCAGGTCGACCTGTCCGACCAGGCCACCGCGTCGCGGGTCGCACACGAATCCCGTGCCCAGCGTCCCGAGCCCGCGCCGCAGCAGCAGCCTGCCGACGCCGAGCCCGCATCCGAACCGTCGACGCCTGCCGCGGAGTCGCCCGCAGCGAGCAGCCCGACGAGTCGCCGCAGGCCGCTCGAGCCGACGCCCGATCTCACCCAGGTGATCGAACGCGTCCGCCCCCGCAAGGCTCCGCTGACCGCGAAGGCACGCGCTCGCAAGGTCGCGACCGGCACCGGCCGCACCCTGGTGGCCCTGGTCTGCATCCTGTCGCTCGTCGGCACTGGTTACGTCTGGAACATGAACCGGGTCTGGAACGGCGAGTGGAACATCATCAACGCCATCGACCCGAACAACAAGGACGTCCGCAACAAGGACGCCCAGTACGGCGATGAGACGTATCTGATCGTCGGCACCGACACCCGCACCGGCCAGAACGCCAAGGTCGGCGCGGGC
>JASLJL010000400.1 GCA_030152405.1 Gordonia sp. (in: high G+C Gram-positive bacteria)
TCTGATTTCCGGCGCAGGGCCGGAAATCGCAGCCAACGTTCACGAGCCGTCGAAAGAGGGCAGCGCGCCGTCCGCGAGCGACTGCGCGAGCGACTGCGCCGCGGCGTCCTTGGCCGACAGTTCGTACTCCAGCGGCGACCCGTCGCGTGCCGTCGTCGGCCAATCGACGCCGAGGTCGGGATCGAGAGGATTCACCCCGTGCTCGGCCGTCGGGTTGTAACCGGTGGAGCACAAGTAGGTGACCGTCGAGCCGTCGGCGAGCGAACAGAAGCCGTGTCCGAGGCCCTCGGCGAGATAGACCGCCTTGCGGTCGACGTCGTCGAGCAGCACCGCGTCCCACTGGCCGAACGTCGGCGACCCGACGCGGAGGTCGACGATCACGTCGAGGATCGCTCCGACGGTGCACGTCACGTACTTGGCCTGGCCGGGCGGCACGTCGGCGAAATGGATGCCGCGCAACACTCCAGCCGCCGACACCGAGGTGTTGACCTGGGCCAGCTCGAAGGGACGGCCGATCAGCTCGCCGAGTACGTCCGCCTTGAACGCCTCGAGGAAGACTCCCCGGTCGTCGCCGTGCTGCACGGGCGTGAACTCCCACGCCCCGCCGATCGCGAGTTCTCGCACCTTCATGTCGTCACAGTTCCCGTCCACGGTCGAGCAGGTCGTACAGGTATCCGCCGTAGCCCGACTTCACGAGCGACTGCGCCCGATCCCGCAGGTGCGCGTCGTCGATGTATCCGAGCCGCCAGGCGATCTCCTCGGGCACCGCGATCTTGAGACCCTGCCGCTCCTCGACGGTCCGGACGAAGTTCCCCGCGTCGAGCAGCGAGTCGAACGTCCCGGTGTCGAGCCATGCGGTGCCGCGCGGCAGGACGGTCACATTGAGCTTGCCGCGCCGCAGGTATTCGGCGTTGACGTCGGTGATCTCGTACTCGCCGCGGGACGACGGCTGCAGTCCGCGCGCGATGTCGACGACGTCGTTGTCGTAGAAGTAGAGACCGGGCACCGCGTACCGCGACTTCGGCGCCGAGGGCTTCTCTTCCAACGAGATCGCGATGCCCGCCTCGTCGAACTCGACGACGCCGTACGCGGTCGGATCGGCGACGCGGTACGCGAAGATCGCTCCCCCGTCGACGTCGCCGAAGCCCTGCAGTCGACTGCCGAGGCCGGGGCCGTAGAAGATGTTGTCGCCGAGTACGAGAGCCGCGGTGTCCTCGCCGATGTGGTCGGCGCCGAGCACGAACGCCTGGGCGAGCCCTTTGGGCTCCGGCTGCACCGCGTACGTGATCCGGACGCCGAACTGCGAGCCGTCGCCGAGGAGATGCTCGAACGACGACCTGTCGTTCGGGGTGGTCACGACGAGGATGTCGCGCACTCCGGCCAGCATCAGAGTCGACAGCGGGTAGTAGATCATCGGCTTGTCGTAGACCGGGACGAGCTGCTTGCTGACGCCCTGGGTGATCGGGTGAAGCCGCGACCCGGTGCCTCCGGCGAGGATGATTCCGCGCATGGCCCAACCCTATCGGTAGAGTTGGGAGACCATTCGAAGCCACACCTTACGGAGATCTGTCATGCGTGTTCTGGTGACCGGCGGCGCCGGGTTCATCGGAGCGAACTTCGTCCTGCGGACTCTGCGCACGCGGCCCGACGTCGAGGTGACCGTCCTCGACAAGTTCACCTACGCGGCCAACCCGTCGACGCTCGACGCCGTCTCCGATCAGATCAGGGTGGTGCGCGGCGACATCGCCGACGCGTCGGCCGTCGACCCGCTGATCGCGGAATCCGATCTGGTGGTCAATTTCGCCGCGGAGTCGCACAACGACAACTCGCTCGCCGACCCGTCGTCGTTCGTCCAGACCAATCTGGTCGGCACGTACACGCTGCTCGAATCGATTCGCAGGCACGGCGTCCGTCTCCACCACGTCAGCACCGACGAGGTGTACGGCGACCTCGACCTCGATGATCCCGCACGGTTCACCGAGCAGACCGCATACAACCCGTCGAGCCCCTACAGCTCCACGAAGGCAGGCAGCGACCTGCTGGTGCGAGCATGGGTCCGGTCGTTCGGCGTCACCGCGACAATCTCGAACTGCTCGAACAATTACGGCCCCTACCAGCACGTGGAGAAGTTCATCCCCCGTCAGATCACGAACGTGCTGACCGGTGTGCGGCCCAAGCTGTACGGCGACGGGCGCAACGTGCGGGACTGGATCCACGTCGACGACCACAACGACGCCGTCTGGACGATCATCGACCGCGGCGTCGCAGGTGAGACGTACCTGATCGGCGCGGACGGCGAGGTGGACAACCGGACGGTCGTCGAGACGATCCTGGAGCTGCTCGGGCAGCCGCGCGACGCGTTCGACTTCGTCACCGACCGGGCAGGGCACGACCGCCGATACGCGATCGACTCGACCCGACTGCGCACCGAACTCGGCTGGACGCCCGCCTACACCGATTTCTCGTCCGGCCTGGCCGCCACCGTCGACTGGTACCGGACTCACAGCGACTGGTGGGCGTCGGTCAAGGACGGCGTGGAACGCTCGTACGCACAGACTCAACAGACCATCGACCCCGAAGGAACACGATGAGAGTTCTCGTCACCGGAGGCGCAGGCTACATCGGCTCCCACACCGTGCTGCAGCTCCTCGCCGCAGGCCACGACGTGGTGATCGCCGACGACTTCAGCAACGCGAAACCCAGCATCGTCCCGCGGCTGGTGTCGCTGTCGGGCAAGCCGGTCACGGTCTACACGGTCGACCTGACCGACGCCGCCGCGACGGACGGCTTGTTCGCG
>JASLJL010000401.1 GCA_030152405.1 Gordonia sp. (in: high G+C Gram-positive bacteria)
CGAGTCGCCCGAGACCTCGACCACGCTGGTCGCGCTCTCGCAGACCGACTTCAGCGATCCGAACGCCGTGTACACCGGTCTTCCGGGCGGCCCGGAGGGCGTTTACGTCGCTCCGACCGACGTGCACGGCGCCGCAGCCGCAGCCACTGCCAACCAGGAGACGGACGTCGTCACGCGCCCCGATCTGGCCAAGACCGCCGTCGGTCAGCCCGCGGGCGACGACGCGTTCACGCAGCCGATCGACACCTCGGCCATCGAGACGGCGATCAACGACCAGTCCAAGGGACAGGGGAGTAACCAGGCATGACGAGTGCCACCACGCGTGGCGTCGACAAGCTTGCGAAGGCCGGTGAGGGTGCGCTCACCCAGACCGGCAACATCGTTCAGCTGTTCGTCGACGTCGCCCGCCAGCTCTTCGTGCGGCCATTCCAGCTGCGCGAGTTCATTCAGCAGGCCTGGTTCATCGCCAGCGTCACGATCCTTCCGACGGCGCTCATCGCGATCCCGTTCGGCGCGATCGTGTCGCTGCAGACCGGTTCGCTGATCAAGCAGCTCGGCGCCGAGGCGTACACGGGCGCGGCGAGCGTGCTCGTCGTCGTTCAGCAGGGTTCACCCCTGGTGACGTCGCTGCTTGTCGCTGGCGCCGCAGGTTCGGCGGTGGCCGCCGACCTGGGCTCGCGAACCATTCGCGAAGAGATCGACGCGATGGAGGTGCTCGGCATCAATCCCGTCCAGCGTCTCGTCGTGCCACGCGTGTTGGCGATGGTCCTCGTGGCCGTCCTCCTCAACGGCCTGGTGGCCGTCGTCGGCATCGGCGGCGGTTACTTCTTCAACGTGATCGTGCAGGGTGGAACCCCCGGTGCGTACCTCGCGTCGTTCGGTGCGCTCGCGCAGCTCCCGGACCTCTACATCTCCACGCTCAAGGCGGCGATCTTCGGTGTGATCGCCGGTGTCATCGCCGCCTACAAGGGACTCAACCCCAAGGGCGGCCCCAAGGGCGTCGGTGACGCGGTGAACCAGAGCGTCGTCGTGACGTTCCTGCTGCTGTTCTTCGCGAACCTCATCATCACCGCCGTGTTCCTGCAGATCGTTCCGCCGAAGGTAGGTTAGTAATGACTCGTGGTGTGACGATTGCCAAGAGCCGTCCGGAGTACTACCTCTACGAGGCGCGCAAGCAGCTCGGCAAGCCGTTGAAGATGCTCGACGGCGCAGGCGAGCAGATGTCGTTCTACGGACGCACGCTCGCGTGGATCCCGAAGACGCTCATCCACTACACCCGCGAGGTGATGCGTCTCCTCGCGGAGGTCGCCTTCGGCTCGGGTGGTCTCGCCGTCATCGGCGGAACCGTCGGCGTCATGGTCCTGATGTCGGGCTTCACCGGCGTCGTGGTCGGCATGCAGGGCTACGCGGCCCTCGACCAGATCGGTTCGCAGGCCCTCACCGGCTTCTTGTCGGCGTACGTCAACACGCGTGAAGTTGCGCCCCTGGTGGCCGGACTCGCACTGTCGGCGACGGTCGGCTGCGGCTTCACCGCCCAGCTCGGCGCCATGCGCATCTCCGAGGAGATCGACGCACTCGAGGTCATGGCCGTCCCGTCGATCCCGTTCCTGGTCAGCACCCGCGTGATCGCCGGCTTCGTCGCCGTCATCCCGCTGTACGTGCTCGGCCTGATGGCCGCGTCTCTCGCATCGCGCACCATCAACACGGTCTTCAACGGTCAGTCGACCGGTTCGTACGACCACTCCTTCAACCTGTTCCTGCCACCCGCAGACGTCCTGTGGTCGTTCGGCAAGGTGCTGGTGTTCGCGTTCGTCATCATCCTGGTGCACTGCTACTACGGCTACTACGCCAGCGGTGGTCCCGCAGGCGTCGGTGTGGCCGTGGGACACGCGGTGCGCGCAGCACTGGTGCTGATCGCGGTCATGGACTTCTTCCTGGGCCTGGCGATCTGGGGAACCACCACGTCGGTCCGAGTCGGAGGTTAGGAAAACGTGGCGACTGCAAAACGCAGGCTGTTGGGGCTGATCTTCTTCGTCGTGGTCTTCGGACTTCTCGCGGCGTCGATCCTCAAGTTCCAGGGGACGTTCGACAAGTACACGACGGTCACGCTCGAGACCGACAACGCGGGCAACGCGCTCGCGCAGAACTCGGACGTGAAGGCACGCGGCGTGATCGTCGGAACAGTCCGCAGCATCACGGTGAAGCCGGGCGGCAAGGCCCTCGTCGAAATGGGCCTCGATCCGGACAAGGCGGAGGAGCTGCCGGTGGGCACCACCGGTCGGGTCCTGCCGAAGACCCTGTTCGGCGAGCGCTACGTCTCGCTGACCGTCCCCGCCAACGGGACGGGCTCGCTGTCGGACGGAACCGTCATCGCGACCGATCCGAGGGGCAGCGCCGCCGAAGTCGAAGACCTCTTCGACGCGCTCATGCCGGTGCTCAAGGCGATCCCGCCGGAGGATCTGAACGTCACGCTGACGTCGATCTCGCAGGCGATCGGCGGCAAGGGCGAGCAGCTCGCAGGCACCATCGACCGCCTCAACACGATCTTCAAGCGTGTGAACGCCAACATGGACGACCTCCAGGGCACCCTTCGCGGTCTCGCCTCGTTCTCGCAGACCTACTCGCAGGCGCTTCCGGACGTCATCGACGCGCTCGATTCGCTTCGCGTCACCGGCAACACCCTGGTGGAGCGGAAGTCGGACTTCAGCACGCTGATCTCGACGCTCGGCGTCGCGGCGACGGACACCACGAAGTTCCTGCGGAAGAACCGTCGCGATCTGCTGAACCTGGCGATCGACTCGGAGTCGTTCCTGGTCCCGCTGGCCAAGCAGTCGCCGACGTTCTCCTGCATGTTCCACAACTTCGCGACGATCGTCCCCAAGGTGGGCGCGATCGTCGGCAAGGACACCGACAACCCCGGCGTCCGCGTGAACCTGCAGTTCGTCAACCCGCGTGGCCGCTATCTGCCCAACCAGGACGAGCCGCGACTGCTGTGGCGTGACCCGCCGGCCCGTTGCTACGAGCCCGCGACCAACGGTCGTCCGTTCCCGCAGTACCCGGGCGGCGGCGTCCCCGACGGCTCGTACCAGCCGCCGTCGCGCAACGCAGGCCCCACGACGTGGCCCGACCTCCCGCAGCCGCAGTTCAGCGGTGCACCTGCGGGAGCCGTCTACGACGACCAGGACTACAGGAATCAAATGAAGATCGTCTACGGCGCTTCGACCGGTGTCGATCCGGCTGAAGTACCGACGTGGATCACCTACATCGGCGGCGGAGCAGCAAAGGGAGCGCAGGTGACAGTGAAGTGAGGTCCCTGACAGCACCTCTGATCAAGCTGATCGTGTTCGCGGTCATCACCGCGGTCGCCACCGCGATGCTCGGACTGACCATCGCCAATGCGGGCGGTGGCGGTCGGACCGGCTTCAAGGCCGTCTTCTCCGACGCCGCCATGCTCAATCCGGGCGACGACGTCCGGATCGCGGGCGTCCGCGTCGGCCAGGTGGAGAGCGTCGAGATCACCAACCGGAACCAGGCGCTGGTCACGTTCAACGTCGACCGCGACTCGCTGCCGGCCGGCACCAACGTGTACATCCGTTACCGGAACCTGACCGGCCTGCGCTACGTGGCGCTGGAGAAGGGACCGGGCGACGCGGGCCAGACGGTCGGCGAGGACCACACGTTCGGAACCGACCCGAAGGTGCAGGACACGCACCCGGCGGTCAACCTGACCGAACTGTTCAACGGCTTCCGTCCGCTGTTCAAGCAGATCACGCCCGAGGACATGAACAAGCTGGCCGAGACGGTCATCAAGGTGTTCCAGGGCGACATGGACACGACGATCAGCCAGCTGATCTCGCAGACCTCGGAGCTCACCAACGCGCTCGCCGACAAGGATCAGGTGATCGGTGACATGATCACCAATCTGACCAAGGTCCTCGAGACGGTGAACCGCAACGACGATCAGTTCACCAGCCTGCTCGACAACACCGAGAAGCTGGTGACCGGTCTCGCCGCACAGCGCGGCTCGGTCGGCTCGGCAGTCACGTCGGTCTCGAACCTGACCACCGTGATGGGCTCGATCCTGTCGAAGACCCGTCCGGCCATCCAGGGCGACATCGCGGGCATCAAGTCGCTGTCGGATCAGTTGAACAGCCGCACCGACGACATCGAGAAGGCTCTGACGAACCTGCCGGTGAAGCTGCAGAAGATCGGCCGCGCAGCCACCTTCGGCTCGTGGTTCCAGTTCTACCTCTGCGGCATCGACGTCGTCGCGGGCAACGGCAAGTCGAAGCTGCTGACGCAGCCGCTCGTCGGACTGCCCGACATCAACGCAGCCATTTACACCAGTGCCGCCACGCGGTGCTGGAAGGACAACAAGCGGCCGGGGGCGTGAGCACAGTGACCACACAGTCGGACACTCCCGCGGAAGAACCGCAGGAGCCCAAGAAGAGCAGGCGTTTCGCCGGTCGCCGCAGCGCGACGGGCATCGGCGGCCTCGGCCTGCTGATCCTCATCATGATCTCGGTCTCGTCCTTCTATCTGAAGGACCTGCCGCTGCTGGGCGCGGGCGCCCAGTACACCGCGTCGTTCTCCGAAGCCGCAGGCCTCAAGCCGGGCAACGAGGTCCGCGTCGCGGGCATCAAGGTCGGCGAAGTGACCGGCGTCGAGCTCGACGGCAATCGCGTCGACGTGAACTTCCGGGCGAACAACACCTGGATCGGTGATCAGACGCAGGCGTCCATCCAGATCAAGACGGTCCTCGGCCAGAAGTACCTCGCACTGAATCCGCGCGGCAGCAAGCTCGCGGATCCGGATGTGAAGTTCACCGACACCGTGGCCCCGTACGACGTCATCGAGGCCTTCGGCGACGCCGCCGACCAGATCGAGAACGTCAACACCGACAACGTGGCCAAGAGCCTCCGCACGCTGTCGAACGCCTTCTCCGGCACCGCGGGCGACATCGGCCCCTCGTTGGACGGCATCTCCCGCCTGTCGAACACCATCGCCAGCCGTGACCAGGAGGTGCAGCGACTGCTGCGCGCGACGAAGGACTCGTCGAAGATCCTGGCCGACCGCAACGAGGAGTTCACCCGGCTCATCGCCGGCGCGGGCACCCTCCTGCAGGAGCTGAACAAGCGTCAGCAGGACATCTCGGCGCTGCTCGCCAGCACGACGACCCTGAGCCGTGCGCTCTCGGGCATCGTCCGCGACAACGAGGCCCAGATCGGTCCGGCCCTCGACTCGCTCGAAGGCGTCACCGACATGCTGACCCGCCAGAACCAGAACCTGCGCGACACGATCACCTACATGGCGCCCTTCTACCGCCTGTACGCGAACGTGCTCGGCAACGGCCGCTGGTTCGAGTCGACCGTCACCAACCTTCTGCCGCCGGCCCTGCCGGAGCTGAACGGCAATCGTCCGCCGAACATGCAGAAGAACCTCAACAACGGCGGGACGGCGGGCTGATGACCAACCCAGACCAGGAGCCCCGCGTGTTCAACAAGCGGAACATCGTCTTCGGCGCCCTCGGCACCGTCCTCGTCCTGATCCTCGGCGCAGCCGGGTGGTGGGCGTCGACGCTGGTCGGCACCACGACGGTCCACGCCTCGTTCAGCAGTGCCGTCGGCATCTACGAGGGCAGCGATGTGCGTGTTCTCGGCGTCGACGTCGGCAAGGTCACCAAGGTGACGCCGAACGGCGAGACCGTCGATGTCGACATGCGCGTGAACCGCGGCGTGAAGCTGCCGGAGAACGTCGGAGCGGTGCAGATCATCCCGTCGATCGTCGCCGACCGCTACGTCCAGCTGACGCCCGCCTATGACGGCGGCGCCGAGGCCGGCAGTGAGATCAACCTGTCCACCGACCGCACCCGCGTGCCGGTGGAGATCGACTCGATCTACAAGAACCTGCAGAAGCTGTCGGTCTCGCTCGGACCGGACGGCGCCAACAAGAACGGCGCGGTCACCGACTTCGTCACGACCGCCGCCAAGAACCTGGACGGCAACGGCGCCAAGCTCGGCGACGCGATCACCAACCTGTCGAAGGCGGCGACCACGCTGTCCGACGGCCGCGGCGACCTCGCGTCGACGGTGAAGAACCTGAACGTCTTCGTCGGCGCGCTTCGCGAGAACGATTCGCAGGTGCGTCAGTTCAACACTCAGATGGCCTCGTTCAACAAGTTCATGGCGGGCGAGCGCAACCAGCTCGGCCAGGCGCTGGACACGCTGTCGTACGCCCTCGGCGACGTCGCGACGTTCATCTCCGAGAACAACGACCGCCTCGGCAAGACGATCCGTGATCTGCAGCCGACCGGTCAGGCGCTGCTGGACAACAAGAAGCATCTCCTGGAGATCTTCACCGTCCTGCCCGTCACGATCTCGAACCTGATCAACGCGTACGACGCGGAGTCGGGAACGGTCGCGATGCGCCTGAACATCCTCGACCTGCAGAACCCGCTCGGCGCCCAGTGCCGCTTCCTCGACCTGAAGAACCTGCTGCCGGGCAACCCGCTCGCCATCGACTTCAGCAAGAAGATGGCGCCGCTCATCGACGGCTGCAAGAGCGTGACGAAGCAGATCACCGAGGGTGTGCTCGAGCCGATGCTCCCGATCCTTCCGTTCGGAATCCTGAGCGCGAAGAAGCAGCAGCAGCACCCGGCGCCGGGCACCAACTCCGGCAACCCGGATCCGCGACTCCCCGGAGGCAACTGATGAAGGCGACGCTCAGCAAGCGCGCGCGCACCGCAGCGGTCGGAGCGGTCATGGCGGCCGTCGTCGCTGTGACGTCGGCCTGCGCAGGAATCCAGTCGGTACCGCTGCCCGGCGGCGTCGACGTGGGGGACAACCCGCGCGAGTACC
>JASLJL010000407.1 GCA_030152405.1 Gordonia sp. (in: high G+C Gram-positive bacteria)
GTCAGGGGACGCCGCGGCCGAGGGCCCCGCTGCTGGGTGAGCGAGGCTTCACTGCTTCGAGCTCAGCGTATGATGCGCGCCAGGAACGGTGCTCGCGTCCATGAAGGACTCGACTCCGTTCCTGGCGCGCATCATGCGCTGAGCTCGAAGCAGTGAAGCCTCGCTCACGGAGCAGCGGGGCCCTCGGCCGCGGCGTCCCCCGACGTCGCGGCCGTTCTGTTCGGTTTCACGATCAGGACCGGCTTGTTGCACTCGATGAGCAGATACTGCGACGTGGAGCCGAGGAACAGCTTCCCCACCTGAGTCCGGCGGCGCATCCCGATCACCAAGACCTCGGCGTCGTCGGCGTCCATCGCCCGGAGCAGTTCCTCTGCAGGATCCGCTCCGATCGGCTGACTGATCTCGAATTTGACGCCCGACCTGGTGAGACGGGCCTGCACGTCGGCCATCTCCTCGGCGTCGACCATCCGCTGCCCGCGTCCGGTGGAGACCGCCTGGATGAGCAGCAACGACGTCGATCGGGCCGTCGCCTCGACGATCCCCTGCTCGAGACAGGCGCGCCCGGAGGAACCGCCAACGTATCCGACGACGATCATGTTTTTCCTTTCGATTCCCCACTTGGAATGTAGACGACGGTCACGACACGGGTGCTCAGACGCGTCTGGCGGGTAACCTCTATCAACGATGACGAACACAGACCTTCTCCCGATCCAGACCCGCACGCTGATGGGCTGGGGGCGGACCATGCCGACACAGGGACACGTGCTGTCGACGCCGTACCCCGAGGTCATCGCCGACGCCGTCGCACGCGTCGCCGATCAGAACGCCGACAAGCCGTCGTACCTGCGTCGTGGTGTGATCGCGCGTGGCCTCGGCCGCTCGTACGGCGAGAACGCCCAGAACTCGGGCGGACTCACCATCGACATGACCCAGCTCACGCGGATCTACAGCATCGACGACGAGACCGCGATCGTCGATCTCGACGCCGGCGTCGACCTCGACACGCTGATGCGCGTCGCGCTGCCGCACGGCCTGTGGGTCCCGGTGCTGCCGGGCACTCGCCAGGTCACGATCGGCGGCGCCATCGGCTGCGACATCCACGGCAAGAATCACCACAGCGCGGGCAGCTTCGGCAATCACGTCGTCGAGATCACCCTGCTCGTCGCGTCCGGCGAGATCCTCACCCTCACTCCCGAGGGCAGCAGCGACGACCCCGACGCGTCGATCTTCTGGGCGACCGTCGGCGGCATCGGCCTCACCGGCGTCATCCTGCGCGCCAAGATCAAGATGACGCGCACCGAGACCGCCTACTTCATCGCCGACGGCACCGTCACCAAGAGCCTCGACGAGACCATCGCGCTGCACATGGACGGTTCCGAGGAGAACTACACGTACAGCTCGGGCTGGTTCGACGCCATCAGCAAGCCGCCGCGTCTGGGTCGCGGCACGTTCTCGCGCGGCAGTCTGGCCACGCTCGATCAGCTTCCCGACAAGCTCGCGAAGGATCCGCTGAAGTTCGACGCGCCGACGCTCGTCAACTTTCCCGACATCTTCCCGAACGGTCTGGCGAACAAGCTGAACTTCTCGATGGTGGGCGAGGCCTACTACCGGATGGGCGGCAACTACCAGGGCAAGATCCAGAATCTGACGCAGTTCTATCACCCGCTCGACCTCTTCGGGAACTGGAACCGCGCCTACGGTTCGAAGGGCTTCCTGCAGTACCAGTTCATCGTTCCGCCGGAGGCCGTCGAAGAGTTCAAGGGCATCATCTACGACATTCAGGCGTCCGGACACGTCAGCTTCCTGAACGTGTTCAAGCTGTTCGGCGAGGGCAACCAGGCTCCGCTGAGCTTCCCCATGCCCGGCTGGAACATCTGCGTCGACTTCCCCATCAAGCGCGGCCTGCACGAGTTCGTCTCCGAGCTCGATCGTCGCGTCATGGAGATCGGCGGCCGCCTCTACACGGCGAAGGACTCGCGGACCACCGCCGAGACGTTCCACGCCATGTACCCGAAGGTGGACGAGTGGATCGCGACGCGTCGTCGGGTGGACCCGAATCAGGTGTTCATGTCCGACATGGGCCGTCGACTCGAACTCGTCTGACCGCTGCACAACACAGAAAGCAGATCCACATGTTCAACGCCGTCGGCGTTCCGCAGTCCATCCTGATCCTCGGCGGGTCGTCCGAGATCGGTCTCGCCATCGCCTCGGAGTTCCTGACCAAGGGCCCGATGCGCGTGGTCCTGGCCACCGTTCCGAACGATCCGGCCGCCGAAGCCGCCGTCGCCCAGATGACCGATGCGGGCGCGTCGTCGGTGGAGCAGATCGATTTCGACGCTCTCGCCACCGACAGTCACCGCGACGTGATCGAGAAGGCGTGGGAAGGCGGCGACATCGACGTCGCCATCGTCGCCTTCGGCATCCAGGGTGACGACGAGCAGGCCTGGCAGGACCAGAAGCTCGCCGTCCTCGAGGCCAACATCAACTACACGGCGGCCGTCTCCGTCGGCGTGCTGCTCGGCGAGAAGATGCGCGGTCAGGGCCATGGCCAGATCATCGCGATGAGCTCGGTCGCCGGCGAGCGCGTTCGCCGCTCCAACTTCGTCTACGGCTCCACCAAGGCCGGACTCGACGGCTTCTACCTCGGCCTGGGCGACGCCCTGCGCCCCGACGGCGTCCGCGTCCTCGTGATCCGCCCCGGGCAGGTCCGCACTCGACTGTCGGCGCATGTCGCCGAGGCTCCGCTGACCGTCAACAAGGAGGACGTGGGTCGTCTCGCCGTCGCCGCCGTCGCGAAGGGCAAGGAGATCGTCTGGGTGCCGGGTCCGTTCCGGTTCATCATGATGGCCCTGCGCCACATCCCGCGTCCGGTGTTCCGCAAGCTCCCCATCTGATCGACGTGCAAGCCGACGCCCCGAACCAGATCCTGAAGAACCGCCGCCTGCGCGACGTCGCCGAACTCGGCGGGGCGGTCGTGCTCGCCGCGATCGCCGCCTACATCGGGCTGAAGGTGATCGGGGCGGTCGGCTGGCCCGCGTTCAACACGTCGAACGTGACGCGGGCGCTCACCACGCTCGGACAGGGCGTCACGATCGTGCTCGCCGCGATCGCGGTGGTCGCCTATCGATACGGGCGCTCGCCGCTTATCACGTCCCTGCTGTCGTCGCTGGCATCGGCCTTGCTGGTGACGGTCACGCTGGGTATGCCACTCGGCGCGACCAAGCTCTATCTCTTCGGTCTGTCCGTCGACCAGCAGTTTCGCACCGAGTACCTGACTCGTCTCACCGACAGCCCGCATCTGGCCGACATGACGTACGACGGTCTGCCGCCGTACTACCCGGCGTCGTGGTTCTGGTTCGGAGGACGCTTCGCCCACCTGGTGGGACTCCCGGGGTGGGAGGCCTACAAGCCGTGGGCGATCTTGTCGCTCGCGGTGGCCGCAGCGCTCGGAACAGCACTGTGGAACAGGATGGTCGGCGTCGGAGTCGGCACCGCCGTCGGCCTGGCGTCCACGGCGGTGACGCTGATCTACGCGTCGCCCGAGCCCTACTCCGCCACGCTCATCCTGGTGGGCGTCCCGATGACGGTGGTCGCCGCGTCGGCGATCCGCGGTCGCGGTCGTCTCGCCGACGGGCCGTCGTCGCTGCGCGACACCAGTTGGCTCGCGGTGCTCGCGGTCGGCGCGTTCCTCGGAGTCTCGGCGACCGTCTACACCCTGTACACGGCGCTCTTCGCCGGGACAGTCGTCCTCATCGCCCTCGGTTGCCTGGTGCAGAGTTTCCTCGCCGGGCGGAACGCGGCTGTCGACTTGTCGTCTCAGACCAGGGCGCAATACCTCGCCGTGGTGGTTCGGTTGGCGGTGGCGGCGGTCGTGGCCGGACTCGTCGCCCTGGCCGTCTGGGCCCCCTACCTTCTCGAACGACTCTCGACCACGATCCCGGCGTCGGGCAGCGCCGAGCACTACCTGCCCGAGAACGGCGCGATCTTCGGCCTGCCGATGTTCCAGACGAACATCGTCGGCGTGCTGACCATGATCGGCCTCGTGTGGGTGCTGCTGCGGGCACGTCGACGCACCATCGCGGCGGCCCTGGGCTGGACGCTGATCGGTGTCATCGGATTGACCTGCCTGTCTCTCGCCCTGACCGCGGTCGGCACCACCCTGCTGTCGTTCCGGCTCGAGCCGATCACGGCTGTCGTGCTGGCGGTCGGCGGTGTGTTCGGGATCGTCGAACTGTCGCGCCTCGCGGTCCGCCGTTTCGGCGACGTCCGCACCGTGATCGGCGTGCTCGCCGCAGTGTTCGCCATCGCGCTCGCACAGTCGATCCCGACGCATCTCTCGTCGGAGATCACCACCGCCTACACCGACACCGACGGCTACGGACAACGCGCCGACCAGCATCCGGCGGGCGCCGAGAGCTACTTCCCGGAGATCCACCGGCTGATCCGCGAGCAGACCGGCAGTCCGGCGAATCAGAACGTCGTTCTGACCGCCGACTTCGGCTTCCTCTCGATCTACCCGTATCGGGGCTTCCAGGGGCTCACCTCGCACTACGCGAATCCCCTCGCCGAGTTCGACAAGCGCGCCTCCGCGATCGAGCAGTGGTCGAAGGCCACGACCACCGCAGAGCTGACGACGATGATGTCGGCCAGTCCCTGGCGGACTCCCGACGTGTTCCTGTTCCGCTACAGCGCCGACGGCTACACGCTGCGTCTGGCGAAGGACGTGTTCCCGAACGACCCCAACGTCAGCCGCTACACCGTCACCTTCTCCCCCGCAGTGTTCGACGATCCGTCGTTCACCGTCACCGAGGTCGGACCGTTCGTCCTCGTCGTCGCAAAGAAGGGTTGATCGATGGCTTCACTCGACGTCACCACCATCGCGAACGGTGCGCTGAAGACGCATTTCGTCTCGACGTCCACCGTCAACTGGGTGATTCTGCAGGACGATTCCGGTGTCACGCTGATCGACGGCGGCTATCCGGGTCATGCGCCCGCGGTGATCGAGTCGCTCAGGCGAGTCGGCAGTGCGCCGGAGGAGATCCGGGGCGCCCTGCTGACGCACGCTCACGTCGATCATCTCGGCGGCCTCGCCCGACTCCGGACGCAGCACGCGTTCGACGTGTTCGCCGATCCGGAGGAGGTCAGTCACGCCCGGCGCGACTACCTGGAGCAGGCCGAACCCGCCGACATCGCGCGGATCGCCTATCGGCCGCGAGTGATGCGCTGGTTGAGCAGGATCGTCCCGCTCGGAGCGCTGAACAAGGACGGCATCGCCGACACCCTTCCGTTCACCGACCTCAACGCGCTGCCCGGGTCCCCGGTCGCCGTCCCGACGCACGGGCACACACGCGGGCACAGCGCGTTCGTCGTCGGCGACGGTGAAGTGGCGGTGACCGGAGACGCGCTGGTGAGCGGCCACATGATCTCGTCGACGGCGGGACCGCAATGTCTCGGCCACGTGTTCGCGCACGACGACGCGGCGAACCGGGCCGCGGTGGCCACTCTCGCCGATCTGGACGCCGTCGTCGTGATGCCGGGCCACGGCCCGCTGCTCAGCGGTCGGATGTCGATCTTCGTCGAGCAGGCCCTCACACGCTGAGCGGAGTGCTGGTTCGACTTCTCGCGGCCGTCGCTCTGGTTTCGACACGATCTCGGCTGGCGCCTCGATCGGCTCAACCACCGATCCGTCGCGGTCGGCGCCGCCTGCTCACCAGCGGACGTGCTAGGACGCCGGTTGAGCCGAGTCCGGAGCGCAAGCGGAGGGCTCGTGTCGAAATCGGCCTCAGCGCAATAGAACACTCGCGAACCCAGCACCGCACCCCTCGATCAGTGCTGGGTCCACGAGCGAAGAATCAGCGGGCGGCGGGTGCGCCCGCGGGACGGCGCGCGCTGCGGCGACGCCGCGGATTCGCCGGCGCGGCAGCGTGTTCGCGAGTCGTCGGCTGCTCGCCGCGGCCGGCGCTCTGACGCTGTCCCTGGCGCGAACGGCCCGACTCCTGGCGCGGTGCCGCACCACGACGTCCGCGTCCGGTGCCGCGCGCGCCGCGTCCCTGACCCGAACGCGACTGCCCCTGGCCCGAACGCTGCTGCTGAGCGGGCGCGGGCGCCGGCAGGTGACGCAGCGGAGCGATCTCGCCGACCAGCTCGGTCACCTCGGGCGAACTCGCGGTCACCTGCTGGCCGGGCACCTTGATGGCGGCCTTCTGCAGGAGCTTGCGCAGGTCGCCCCACTGCTCCGGCAGGCAGATCGTGACGACGTCACCGGACGAACCGGCGCGCGCGGTACGGCCCGAGCGGTGCAGGTACGCCTTGTGCTCGGCGGGCGGGTCCACGTGGACCACCAGCTCGACACCGTCGACGTGTACGCCGCGGGCGGCGACGTCGGTGGCGACGAGCACCTTGGCCCCGTCGGGAGCGGCGAACGACGCCAGGTTGCGGTCGCGCTGCGCCTGCGACAGGTTCCCGTGCAGGTCGACGGCGGGAATGCCGTCGGCCGCCAGCTTCTTGGCGAGCTTCTTCGCCTGGTGCTTGGTGCGGGTGAACAGGATGCGTCGACCGGTGCCGGACGCGAGCACGCGCACCAGCTCGGTCTTCTCCGCGGTGCTGCCGACCCGGAAGACGTGGTGAGTCATCTGCGCGACGGGCGACGTGGCGTCCTCGAGCGAATGCGTCACCGGGTTGTTCAGGAAGCGCTTCACGAGCTTGTCGACGCCGTTGTCGAGGGTCGCCGAGAACAGCATGCGCATGCCGCCGGCCGGGGTGGCGGCGAGAATGCGGGTGACGACCGGCAGGAAGCCGAGGTCGGCCATGTGATCCGCCTCGTCGAGAACGGTGATCCGCACGTCGTCGAGGGAGACGATGCGCTGCTTCATCAGGTCTTCGAGGCGGCCGGGGCAGGCCACGACGATGTCGGCGCCTGCGCCGAGTGCACGCTCCTGACGGGCCTGCTTCACCCCGCCGAAGACAGTGGTCACGCGCAGGCCGACGACGTCGGCGAGGGGCTCGATCTGCGTCGCGATCTGGGTCGCGAGTTCACGGGTGGGTGCGAGGACCAGCCCGGTGGGGCGGCCCGGACGGCGCTTGACACCCGCCTCGGCGAGACGGACGACGAGCGGAACGGAGAAGGCGACGGTCTTGCCGGAGCCGGTCTTGCCGCGACCGAGGACGTCACGGCCGGCGAGGGTGTCGGGGAGCGTGTGCTCCTGGATGGGGAATGCCGAGGCCTTGCCGTCGGCGGCGAGCGCGTCGGCGATGGGAGTGGGCACGCCGAGATCAGCGAATGTAGTCATGAAACAGCCTTTACGGGCAAGGATCACCGCACGGCAGAGCCCTGCCGACGTGATCGGTTGGCGAAACGCGCTTAGTGGCGTGTCGGTTCGCCGTATGAATTCGACGCACCCGCGATGGTGATCGGGGTCTGCGTGGAGCGTTCTACGACGCACGGCGCGGCGCGCCGAATGAGACCAGTCTACGCGACAACCGCACGGGGCCCACTATTCATGGGATGAATGCGACGCGCGACACAGTGGAGAGCGCCTCGGCTCCACTCGACGAACCCCGGTCAGCGGGCGAGGGCGGCCGCGCGCCGGACCGCGTACTCGTACCCGGCGACGCCGAACCCGGCGATGACGCCGGAGGCGATCGGCGAGATGTAGGAGTGGTGCCGGAACGGCTCGCGCGCATGGACGTTGCTGATGTGGATCTCCACGATCGGCACCTCTGGGATCACCAGGGCGTCGGCCAGTGCGACCGACGTGTGAGTCCATCCGCCGGGATTGATGACGATCGCGCTCACCTCGCCGCGGGCCGAGTGGATCGCGTCGATCATGTCGCCCTCGTGATTGGTCTGGAACGCGCGCAGTCCGAAGCCCTCGTCGGCCGCCGTCCGTTCGGCGAGAGCGACGACGTCGTCGAGCGTGTCCGAGCCGTACACGTCCGGCTGACGGGTCCCGAGTGTGTTCAGGTTGGGCCCGTTGAGCAGCAGAATCGGCAGAGCGGTCATGTCGCCAACCCTACTGCGTCACGACTGCTCGGCGTGTGACCGCAGCGCGTCGGCGATCGTCTCGGGCAGCGCCGTGGAGGTCTCGGTCTCACGCGAAATGTTGACGTAGGTGATGTCCACGTCGCACACCGGCGCCGCGCCGCACGACATGGCGTATCGAAGCGCGAAGCTCGACCGTCCCACGTGAGTGCAGGAGACGTCGACGTCGAGCAGATCGTCGAAATGCGTCGGCTTGCGGAACGCGATCTCGGCCTTGATCAACGAGGGGTCGAAACCGATCGCCCCGAGGTCTTGGAACCGGTGTCCCAGGGCGCGCAGGAACTCCGTCATCGCGACGTCTGCGATCTCCAGGTACCGCGCGTTGAACAGGAATCCCTGGGCGTCGGTCTCGTGGTAGCGGATCTGATGGCTGTAGACGTGCATGGCTTCCTCTGTATCGGCGGGATGCCCCGAACGGCGGGTTCTGGTAGCGGTGGAGGGTGGGCTCGACTCCCGTCGAGTACACCTCATCACAAGAAGGGAGGATTCCTTGACCACTGCGAATGACATGAGCACAGACCGATCGCGCGTCACCGCGCCTTCGAATGACGTGCACGATCGCTATCCGACGCGGCTCCGCGAAGCCGCCCCGATGATCCGACGACCCGACCCCGTCGTCTGGGGAGACGCCCGCGGTCCGCTCTCGAACGCGCAGATCGAGGCGTTCGACGCGAAGGGCTTCCACATCGACGACGGGCTGCTCACGCCCGCTCAGGTCCAGGCCTGCTGGACCGAGTTCGACAGGCTCGCCGCCGACCCGGAGCTGGAGGCGTCCGGCGCCGTCATCAGGGAGGCGGGCGGGGACGCGGTCCGATCGATCTTCGCCGTCCACCGCCACAGCGCGGTGATCGACGCCCTGGCCCGAACCCCGCGCATCCTCGACCGTGCGCGCCAGATTCTCGGGTCGGAGGTCTACATCCACCAATCCCGCATCAACGCGATGCCCGGCATGGTCGGCACCGGCTTCGGCTGGCACTCCGACTTCGAGACGTGGCACGCCGAGGACGGCCTTCCGACGCCGCGTGTCGTGAGTGTCTCGATCGCACTCACCGACAACTTCGCGTTCAACGGCGGTCTCATGCTGATGCCCGGCGCCCACCGCACGTTCGTTCCGTGCGTCGGGGAGACGCCTCTCGACAATCACCGTGAGTCGCTGAAGAAGCAGCAGGTGGGCGTGCCGGACGACGACACCGTGTTCGAACTCGGCTATGAGCACGGGATCGAACAGTTCACCGGCCCGGCGGGCTCGGCGTTGTTCTTCGACTCCAATTCGATGCACGGATCGAGCAACAACATCACGCCGTATTCGCGAGCCAACGTGTTCCTGGTGTTCAACAGTGTGCACAACGCGCCCGTCGAACCGTTCGCCGCGCCACGGCGTCGTCCGTCGTACATCGCCGACCGGGACACCACACCGCTGACGCCACTGCCCGACTCCGTGTTCGCCTGATGCACGGCTCGGGTCCGGTCCTGCGGGCACGGCCGGACCCGAGCATCGGGCAGATAGGATGACGACCTGTGCCAGCCTTCACCGCCCGTAGAGCCCAGATAGTCGCCGTCGTCACGGGCTTGTTGGGTCTGGTGCTGGCCCTGGCCACACCGCTGCTGCCGGTGAAGCAGACCGTGGCGGAGATCAGCTGGCCGCAGAACGGCACGGTGAACTCCGTCTCTGCGCCTCTCATCTCGTACACGCCGATCGACCTGACGGCGAGCATCCCCTGCGGGGCGGTGAAGTCGCTGCCCGCGGGCAAGTCCGTCCTCCTGGAGACGACGGCGCCGTCGGCCACCAAGTCCACCCAGCGCGGACTCGTCGTCCGGGTGACCGGCGAGCAGGCCACCCCCACCGCCAAGCGCAGTGTGGAGGTGATCAACCGAAACATTCCGCTGGTGTCGGTGCCGCTGTCGGACGTGCTGTCGTCCGAGTGCCGCAGCATCGACCTCCACGCGACGTCGGACGCGGTGATCGCCGAGTTCGTGGGGCTGACCGGCCCCGACGGCGAGAACCGGTCGGGAACCACCGTCGAGACCCCGGGCGGCGATCAGCGACCCCAGGTCACCGGCCTGTACACGGAGCTCACCGGGTCGGCCGCGGCCATGCCCGGTCTCACCGCGCACGTCGTCATCGACTCTCGATACTCGACCACGCCGACCGCGGTGAAGTGGGCCGCGATCATCGTCGGAGTGCTCGCCGTCGTGATCTCGCTCGTCGCGCTCGCCCGGCTCGACGCGACCGACGGTCGACGCCACCGCCGCTTCTTCCCGGCCCGCTGGTGGCGGCTCAATCCCCGCGACTACGTCGTCGTCGGACTGCTGCTCGTCTGGCATTTCATCGGCCCCAACACCTCCGACGACGGCTATCTGCTGACGATGTCGCGGGTGGCCCAGGACAGCGACTACACGGCCAACTACTTCCGCTGGTTCGGCGCCCCCGAGGCGCCGTTCGGGTGGTATTACGAGGTGTTCGGCCTGCTCAGCCATGTGAGCGTCGCCAGTCCGTGGATTCGACTGCCCGCTCTGGCGTGCGGTGTGATCTCGTGGCTGATCATCTCGCACGAGATTCTTCCGCGCCTGGGCCGCGCCGCGATCACCCGGCCGGCAGTCGGATGGACGGCGGCGGCCGTGTTCCTGGTCGCCTGGTTCCCGTTCAACAACGGCCTTCGACCCGAACCCATCATCTGCCTCGGCGCTCTGTTGACGTGGTGCTCAGTGGAACGCGCGATCGCCACCGGCCGCCTGCTCCCCGCCGCCGTCGCCTGTGCCGCGGGTGCTCTGAGCATCGCCGCCGGCCCGACCGGGGTGCTCGCCGTCGCCGCGCTGGTGGCCGGCGCGCGCCCGATGTTCCTGTCGCTGGTGCGACGCGCCCGAGTGGTGCAGGCCGAAGCCGGGCGCGGCGCCGTCGCCGCGTACACGAGTCTCGTCGCGCCGATCCTCGCGGCGGGCACGTTCGTGATCTTCGTGGTGTTCTCCGGTCTGACGCTCACCGCGTTCACCGAGGGCTCCACGATGAAGACCGCCGTCGGCCCGTCCGCCAACTGGTACAACGAGATCGATCGCTACTCCTCGCTGTTCGCGTTCTCCGCCGACGGATCCATCGCGCGACGGTTCGCCGTGGTCGCGATGTTCCTGTCGATGGCGGTGGCGGGCGCCGTCCTGATTCGGAAGTCGCGGATCCCCGGCACCGCGCTGGGACCGTCGCGACGCATCGTCGGCATCACCTTCGGCTCACTGCTGTTCATGATGTTCACTCCCACCAAGTGGACCCACCACTTCGGCGTGTTCGCCGGGCTCGCCGCAGCGCTGGCGGGTCTCGCCGCCATCGCGATGAGCTCGTCGGCGACGCACTCCCGCCGCAATCGGACGGTGTTCGCGGCGCTCGTCGTGTTCGTGACGGGGCTGGCGTTCACCGCGCCGAACTCCTTCTACTACGCGTCGGCGTGGGGCATGCCGTGGGCGTCGTCCCAGGTGTCGGTGGGCGGAGTCCTGCTCGGCCAGGTCCTCCTCTACGCCTCGCTCGCGTTGCTGCTGGTGGCGTTGTGGTTCCACTTCCGCGAAC
>JASLJL010000437.1 GCA_030152405.1 Gordonia sp. (in: high G+C Gram-positive bacteria)
GTCAGCTGACGCCGGAGGGCACCCGTGAGGTCGGTCGCCGGATTCTGGCTCACCTGGATCCTGACGGGTCGTTGACCGATGACGCCGACCGGGCTCGCGCCCGTGGGTTTCAGGTTCAGCCGCAGGACAAGCGGCTGGACCTGGAATCCGCGCGTGCGGGCCCGGTCGGCGTCATCGGTCAACGAGCCGTCGGGATCCAGATGTGCCAGAATCCGGCGACCCACCTCACGCGTGCCCTCCGGAGTCAGCTCCCGGGACAGTTCGGCGAGCTCGGCCTCGGCGCGGGCCTTGTCCTCGGCCGGGATCGCGGCGGGGATCTCGTCGATGACCGCGGCGATCTCGGAGACGTGATCGAGTGAGAGGTCGCCGTCGGCCACGGCCGCTGCGGTGGCCGGGAGGGCGGGGTCGAGTTGGTCGCCGGAGTAGTTGTAGAGCGGGCTGATCGCAAGCGCGGCCGCGACCCGACGGTTCCGCGCACCAACGCCCAGCCGCAGCACAGAGGTCAGGTACTTGCCGGGTGTCATCGCACCGGCCTTGCGGTACACACCCCGCGTCGACACTTCCGCATACAGGCGCGCATCGACACCCACGGTGCGGCGGTGCGACCGCTCCAACACCTCGGCAGTGCGCAGGACGTCGTCGTCGGACATGGCCGTCAGCGACACCGAGGCGAGTTTCATCGCGACCGCATCCTGCAGACGTGCGAGGTCCAGAGGCGAATCGGGCAGATCAGAGGGATCGATCATCTGGTTCGCCCCCTTCCGGCGTCTCAACTCCGGCCGACGAGCGGGAAATCGTGTCCGGTTCGGCTGGTATCTCCACTCTACCTTAAATGTGTTCTGATTCATAGTCCTGTCGTCTATGAGTTCGAATCCCACTCGACGAGTGCTGCATCCAGACGATCGACGAAGTCCGCCTGCGCGGCGTTGAGCTTCACTCGAGCTTGCGGCGCAGAGAACCACGCGGCCCGGTCGACCTCCGGAAACGTCTGCATCCGGCCCGACCTCGGCGGCCACGCCATCTCGAAGACATTGCTGACGATCAAGTCCGCGTCCAGATCGCCCTCGACGGCGAACGCGTGGACACGTTTGCCACTTCGCAGCCGAACCTCGCCGAGTTCGATGACGTCGCCGTCAGGCACAGGGTGACCGGTCTCCTCGGCGAACTCCCGCCGGGCCGCCGCCAGCAGATCCTCGCCGGGATCGACAAGGCCCTTCGGAACCGACCACGCGCCGTCGTCCTTACGGGCGAAGAACGGCCCACCCGGGTGCACCAGCAGGACCTCCACCCCGTCGACACCCATGCGGTACAGCAGGATTCCGGCACTCACCTCAGGCATCGTCACCCTCCCCCGCCAGCACCCGAAGCGCCGTCTCGCTCCATGCGATGTTCTCCCGCTCGAACGACAGCCCGCGCAACAACGTCAGGTACGGCCCCGCAACCCGCGCATCGGCGTACAGCGCGACGTCGTCGCGACCCGCGCGATACTTCGCTTCAAGCCGTTCGTAATGCGCGAGCTTTCGTCTGGACGCCTCCATTCGATCGCGAACGGAGTCACACACCGCGTCCCGGTCACCCGCAGCGACACTCTGCACCATCACCATCAGCTCGTCTCGGATCGCCACCGGCTTGGCGAGTTCGCGCGTGTTGGCGGCCAGTTCGACACGGCCGGCATCGGTGATCGTGAGCATCCGCTTGTCGGGTCGCTTCTCCTGAACGACAACCCGCGCAGAAACCAGCCCTGCAGCCTCCATGCCGTCGAGCTCCCGGTAGATCTGCTGCGGCGAGGCCACCCAGAACGTCGCCCGCTCCGGAGTGAACTCCTTGGCGAGGTCGTAACCTGACGACTCCCCCACAGTCAGAAGGGTCGCGAGCAGCGCGTGCCGAAGTGCCATGCAGTCAGGCTAGTCAACGATTTGACTGCCAAACCCTGGACAGGCCGTCAGTCGCAGGCACATACTCGAACCATCGAAGTAATCAACTTTTTGACTAAGGAGCACTCATGCGCGAGTTCCGCGACGCCGTCGACGCCCGCGACCACGAGGCCGTCGACCGCCTCCTCGCAGAAGACATCGTCTTCACCAGCCCGGTCGCGTTCAAGCCGTACCACGGACGTCACATCACCGCCGCGATCCTCCGCGGCGTGCTCCGGGTGATGGGCGACGGCTTCCACTACGTCCGCGAGTACAGCAGCGCCGACGGCCGTGACCACGCCCTGATGTTCGAGACGACGATCGACGGCAAGTCCCTGACCGGAACGGACTTCATCCACGTGAACGACGAGGGCAAGATCGACGCGCTCATGGTCATGGTCCGCCCGCTCACCGCCGCGCAGGCCCTCTCCGAGGCGATGGGCGCCCAGTTCGAACGCATCAGCCGGGAAGCTGCCGAGTCCGCGGCCCGCGCGTCTACCGTGGACGCATGGAGGTCTTGACCAGCCGTACTCTGCTGACATCGCCGGATCCGGCGGCCCTCACCGCGTTCTACCGCGACCGACTCGGGCTCGCGATCGCTCGCGAGTACCCGGGCGGCGTGGTGTTCCACGCCGGCAACAGCCACATCGAGATCCCTGCGCACATGCCTGCCGGACAGTCCGGCGGCGACACTCTGTGGCTGCAGGTCCGCGACCTCCGATCCGAACGCGATCGCCTCGCCGCCGAGGGAGTGCCGATAGTCTCCGAACCCGAGACCAAGCCGTGGGGACTCGTCGAGATGTCGATCTCCGATCCGGACGGGCGGACGATCATCGTCGTCCAGATACCGCCCGATCATCCGCTACGCCGCGACCAGAGACCTCCCGCGCAGACGTGAAAGACTGGACGCCATGAGCAACTGGCTGTCGCCGTACGTCACAGGATCGGTCGACGCCGTCGTCGACCTGCCCGGATCGAAGTCGATCACCAACCGCGCACTGATTCTGGCCGCCCTCGCCGACGGCCCGTCCCGCATCACCGGCACCCTCCGCAGCCGCGACACCGACCTGATGCTCAGTGGTCTGGCAGCACTCGGCACCGGAATCTCCGCCGACACAGCCGACCCCACGACAGTCGAAGTGACACCGGCGCCGTTGCACGGCGGCTCGATCGACTGCGGTCTCGCGGGCACGGTGATGCGATTCCTGCCGGTCACCGCCGCTCTCTCGACTGGCGACGCGGCATTCGACGGAGACGAGCAGGCTCGATTGCGGCCACTGCACACCGTGCTCGACGCTCTCCGCGATCTCGGCGTCTCGATCGACGGGGACTCCCTGCCCTTCACCGTCCACGGGACGGGTGCGGTGCCGGGCGGACCCGTCACGATCGAC
>JASLJL010000006.1 GCA_030152405.1 Gordonia sp. (in: high G+C Gram-positive bacteria)
GCCGACGTCATGCCCCTCGCGGAGCACCGCCGTCACCTCGTCCACGGCACGCCGGTTGGTGCCCATCGAGTCCCACAGGCTCTCGGCCGCGTCGTTGTCCGACCGACGGATCGCTGATCGAATGTCCCCTGCGACCCGCGGCCCGTTCACACGTTCGGCAGCGATCGACACCGGCACCTTCAGGGTCGACCAGGCGCGCGCCGTGCGAACCTTGCCGAACGACATCGTCGCGTCTCCGCCCACCGGAGTGATCGCCAGTCCGACGCTGCCCGGCAGTCCGCGGGTCGCGCGAGCGAAGCTCTTGTTCAGCGACGCCTTCGGCGCGGGCGGAGTGATGTTCGGGAGGCCGGGCAGCGCTGCTGCGCTTCCCGCTCCGGCAAGGAACCCGCCCGCGAGAACGACTGCAGCACAGGACGACACAAATCCGCGACGAATCACTCAAACCCCTTCAGCAACATGCGTAACACGAGAAACGCTAGTCAGCTTCCGGGGCGTCACCAACTCACGTAGCTCACCCGCAACGCGGGCGTGGCCGGACCGTTACCGACGCGGGGAGCAGGTACCCGAGGGCAAGGACCCGAGATGCGCCTGCACCCACGTCCCGACCTGGTTCAACGCCGCGATTCCCGATTCCATCGACCCGCCGGGTGCGTAGGTGCTCATGGCGATCGCGACTCGCGACCCGTCACGCTTGGTCACCAGGCCCACCTGCCGGACCACGTAGCCACCGGACGCGCTCGGTCCCCAACCGCCTTTGACCGCCGTGCCTTTCGCACGAATCGTCTCCACGCCCCACTGCTGATTGCCGGACACCTGGCCCATCAGGGAGACGAGGTGACTGCTGCCTGGAAGGCACGGCAGGTTCGACGTGAAGGTCGCCGCATTCTTCAACGGCCACGTCGTCTGGCCGAAGACCGTGTACTCGGCACGCAACTTCTGCGAAGGCACGACGCTCTCGGCGTCCCCGCCTTCGCGCAGGACAGCGGTCACCGCTTGAGCCGACTGCGCACCGCCTCCGAGAGAGGCCCACAGCGCTTCCGCCGACGCGTTGTCGGAGTCTCTGATCGCCGCAGCCTCGACAGCGGTCGGGCCGTTTCTCCGCTCGGCAGCCAGCGCGAGCGGCACCTTGATCGTCGACCATGCGACTTGCGGCGACTGGTCACCCAACAGCAGCGCGTCTCCGCCGCCGACGGGCACGACGGCCACCCCCACCGGCTGAGCGGTCGCCAGACCTCGGAAACTCCGGACCAGCTTCGCCTGCGACGTCGGCGCCGACACCGAGGTCGCGGTCTGCGACGGCGAGGAACTCGTCGGACTCGCCGTCACCGTGCTCGTCACCGTTGCGACAGTGTCCGACTGCGAACTGTCGCCACACGCTGCGGCAGTGCATACGAGCGCCCCCACGATCGCGACCGACCACAGTTTCAAGCCCCTCGACGCCACGCGGCGCTCCCCTCCGTTGGATGCATTCGGGATAGTGTGCGCATTCGGGATGTGCGCATTCAGTAGATGACGACCACGGCGTTGTTGCCGCCCCGGCACACCACGACACCAGACTCGGGCGTGCAGGACATCGCATAAGTGGCACCCGTCACCGGGCTCGCCGCGACGACCGTGCGCGCGTCCCCCTTGACTCCGGAGCTCAGGTACGCGGCGCCGACATTCGCCGCGAACTCGCACGTCGTCATGCCCCCGGCCACTCCGACGCCTCCGCCGCACGACATAGTGCCCGGCGGCGGGGTCGGCACCACCGTGGTGGTGGGCGGAGCAGGCGCGACGGTCTCCACCACGGTCGTGGTCGACGATGGAGAGGCAGACGAGTCGGAGGAGTCGCGGAACCCGAACCAGTAGACGCCCAAGCCGATGAGAGCGGCGATCAGCAGACCGATGAGGGCTGCGAGCACCAGATGCAGGCCCCGATTCTCTGCCGGCGGCTGCGCGTACGGCGGCGGATACACCGGCCCGCTCTGATACATGCCGCCCGCGGGGTACCCGGGCTGCGGCCCCGTGAAGTGCTGGGGCCCCGAGTACTGCTGCGGTCCGGAGTAGGAGATGTTCTCGGTGGGCAGGTGAGAGTCGGTCTGCTGGCGCTTGATCAGCGACGGACCGACCATCGTCCGGTAGTAGGCGGGGTCGGCGGGCCGGCCCGACAGCGCCTCCCTGGCGGCCGCCGCCAGCTCGCCCGCCGAACCGAACCGCTGCGCCGGGTCCTTCGCAAGTCCACGCCGGACCACGGCGTCGAGTGCCGGCGGGACCGTAGGACTGATCGAGCTCGGTGCGGGCACCTCATTGAGGACGGTCGCCTTGACGACGGCGCTCACCGAGTCGCCCGGATACGGCTGACGGGCGGTCAGCAGTTCGAAGAGCACCGCGGCGAGGGAGTACACGTCGGACGCGGGACCGATCGGCACGTTGTCGAGTTGCTCGGGCGCCATGTAGGCGATCGACCCGACCGCCGTTCCGGTGCGGGTGAGGTGCGCGTCGCCGTCGTGGTGTGCGATGCCGAAGTCGACGAGGTATGCGAATCCGGCCTCGGTGACCAGGATGTTCTCCGGCTTCACGTCGCGGTGCACCAGGCCCGCGGCGTGTGCGGCGTCGAGCGCTGCCGCCACCTGCTCGATGATCGCGACCGCTCCGGCAGGCCCCATCGCGCCGTCGGCCCGGAGTCCGGCGCGCAGATCCCGCCCCTCGACCAGTCGCATGTCGAGGAACAGCGTGCCGTCGATCTCCCCGTAGTCGTGGATCGGGATGATGTGCGGCTCGCCGAGTTTCGCGACGGCCTGCGACTCCCGTCGAAACCGTTCCTTGTAGGTGTCGTCTTCGGCGAGCTCCGTCTTGAGCAGCTTCAGCGCCACCTCACGGTCGCGGGCGGTGTCGAACGCGCGGTACACCTGCCCCATGCCGCCTCTTCCGATGACAGCACCGAGGCGATACGGACCGAAGTCGGAGTCTTCCTTCATGTCGACGATCATTCCTCATGAGTCCGACAAGTTCCGCCACTCAATCGAACGGATGTCACCCGTTCATACGAACAGGCCCTCACAGGGGAATCAGTCGGCGGTGCGCCACTGGGCCATGCCCAGGAACACGAGGATCAACTGCTTCTCGGCGCGGGCGACCAGCGCCCGCTCGGTGGAGTCGCGTCCGTCGCCGTCGAGCAGTTCGGCGACCGTCGTCATCATGATCGACACGATGAGGTCGGCTGCCACCTCGAGATCTTCGGCTTCCCAGGCCAGAAGCGCCGGAGTGCGCGCGAGGTCGATCGCGAGTTCGCGAGACAGCAGTCGAAGCTCGGTGCCGATCGCGCGCCGCACTTCTGCGACGCCGCCGTGCTGTTCGCGGACCAGGAATCGGAACTGCCGCTCGTCCGCCTTCACCTTCTTGAGGAGGATCGCCAAAGAATCGCGCGCGGTCGGCATGCCTCGACCCGCCAGGTCACGACGCGCTTCGCGCAGTGCACCACGGAGCACTCGCATCGCATCCTCGACGAGCGTGACGCCGAGGTCCTCCATGGAGGCGAAATGACGATAGAACGCGGTGGGCACGATCCCCGCCCCGCGTGCGACTTCTCGCAGGCTGATGCTTCCGAATGAACGGTCGTCCACCAGATCGATGGTGGTGTCGAGCAGCGCCTGCCGAGTCTGTTCCTTCTTCTCCGCCCGGCTTCCTGCCACTCCTGCAGCGTAGTCGACCGAGCATCGACGCACGTCGGCACGCCCGTCGAAGCCGCTCGAACCGGTGACGACCGACACAACGACGACCGCTTGACACACCGCCGTACAGCGACCATTCTTTTTTGTGTACAGATGTTCACTGAAATCTTGAACGAACTGGAGGAGACCCGACATGGCAAACCGCATCGCGACTCTCGTCGGATCACTCGTCGAAGCAACGGCGACCCCGTACCCGGTGGACCGTTACCTGGAGTTCATCGACCCGATGCTCACCTGGCGCGACACGCGCGCGAAGGTGATCGACATCCGCCGCCAGACTGACCGCTCGACCACCCTGACCCTGCGCCCCACGCGCCAGTGGAAG
>JASLJL010000023.1 GCA_030152405.1 Gordonia sp. (in: high G+C Gram-positive bacteria)
GCCCGAGCCGCGGTCGACGCCGGGTCGTCCGGTCTATGGGGTCTCGTCGCGCGCTGACCGGCTCGGCGCTTGAACACAGCGCCTTCACTCCGGTGGTTGAGCGCAGCGCCAGCCGTTCTCCCCGGTAGTTGAGCGGTGGCGCAGCGCCAGCCGCCCTCCCCGGTAGTTGAGCGGTGGCCCAGCGCCAGCCGTCCACCCCGGTGGTTGAGCGGTGGCGGAGCGCCAGCGGAGCCACCTGTCGAAACCACGACCCCCGCCTGAAACAGCCTCCGACACGACCCCTCGGTCAACCCCGCGCAGTCGGCTCAACCACCGTCACAGCGCGATCTCAGCCCGCGGCGCGATCCTTGACCGACGCCCGGAGCGCGGCGAGCAGATCGGCGACCTCGTCGTCACCGTCGTCCTCGGACTTCGCCTCGGGTTCGACGAACGCTTCGCCACCGCCCGCCTTCGCCTCGATCAGCTTGGCCAGTTCGATCTGATAGGTGTCCTCGAACTGCGACGGGTCGAAGTCGGAGGCCATCGTCTCGATGAGCGACGCGGCCATGTCCAACTCGGCGTCACGGATCTGGACGTCCGCGGACTGGAAGGCGAAATCGGGGACCCGCACCTCGTCCGGCCACAGCAGCGTCTGCAGCGTCATGACACCGTCGATCACGCGCAACGCGGCGAGCCTGGTCTTGTTGCGGAGAGTGAAGTTGGCGATCGCCAGCCGCTCGGTCCGCTCCAGGGCCTTCGCCAGCAGGACGTACGCTTTGGGCGACTTCGACGACGGTTCGAGGTAATACGGCTTGTCGAAGTAGATCGGGTCGACCTGGTCGATCGGCACGAACTCGAGGATCGAGATCTCCGGGTTGCGCGTCACCGGCAGTTGCGCGAGGTCGCTCTTGGTGAGAATCACCGGCTCCCCCGACTCCGACTCGTAGGAGTTGGCGATGTTCCCGAAGTCGACTTCGGTGTCGGTGCCCTCGCGGACCCGTCGGTAGCGGATGCGGGTGCCGTCTGCGGCATCGACCTGATGGGAGCTCCGATCGTGGCTCTCCGTCGCGGAATACACCTTGACCGGCACATTCACCAGGCCAAAGCTCAGATCGCCTTTCCAGATCGAGCGCATGATTCGATTCTGCCACGACCAGGCGACGATCAGCGGGGCAGAATCGAGACATGCCCGGTTCGAAACTGGAGGTCGACGGCCGCCACATCGCGATCACCAACCTCGAGAAGGTGATGTATCCGGACACCGGCACGCGCAAGTTCGATGTGATCCAGTACGTCATCGAGATCGCCGACGCCATGCTGCCGCACATGGCATCGCGGCCGATCACTCGGAAGCGGTGGCCGCACGGGACCGGTTCGGGGCCGTTCTTCGAGAAGGCGCTGCCACCGGGCACCCCGGACTGGTTGGCGCGCTTCACCATCGAGCACTCCGAGGGGAAGACCGTGTATCCCGTCGCGCGGTCGGCGGCCGACCTGGTCTGGCTGGCACAGATGGCGGCGCTCGAACTGCACGTCCCGCAGTGGCGGATCGACCTGTCCGGCGTCGGCTCGGCCGGTGACGAGTCCCGGCGCACGGACCGGCTCGTCATCGACCTCGATCCGGGCCCGGACGTGAGCCTGCACCGATGCGCCGAGGTGGCGATCGCCATCCGCGATGTGCTCGCCGACGCCGGGCTCCCCTCGTACCCGGTCACCAGCGGCGGGAAGGGCATCCACGTCTACGCCCGATTCCCCAAGCCGGTGAAATGCGAATCGGCCAAGGCCGTCGCGAAACAGATCGCGACGTCGCTGGCCGCGGCACATCCGACCGAGGTCACCGCGACGATGGCGAAGGCCGCTCGTCAGTCGAAGGTGTTTCTCGACTGGAGCCAGAACACCGCGGCCAAGACCACACTCGCGCCGTATTCGCTGCGCGGCCGGGAGGCGCCCTGGGTCGCCGCTCCCCGCACATGGGACGAGCTGGCCGATCCCACGATCACCCAGCTCGACAGCCACGACGTCCTGGCCCGCTATCGCGAGTCGGGTGATCTGCTCGCCGAACTCGACCCGCCGATCGAACCGCTCATCAGCGCACCGATCGACCTCGGCGAATACCGGAAGACGAAGTCGTCTCGCCTGCGGTCGTCGTCGCAGCAGCCGCGCGCCGCCGAACCGGTGGTCGTGACCGGCGGCTCGCGCGGGCCCCGCCCCATGCTGGCGTCCGACGAGGCGATCGACGGTCTCACCGACGACGCCTGGGCGTTCGAGGGCAAGTGGGACGGTTACCGAATCCTGGTGCGGCACACCGACGGCGACGTCCGGGCGTCGTCGCGGTCCGGCATCGACATGACGGCGGACTTCCCTGAGCTCCGCGAGCTCGGAACCGTGCTGCGCGGGTTCGACGTCCTACTGGACGGCGAGATGGTCGCGATCGACTCGACCGGTCGCACCGACTTCACACTGTTGGCGTCGCGTCATCACCGCGACGAGGAGTTCACCCTGCGCTACATGGTGTTCGACGTGCTGGAATTGGACGGCACCGACTTGACCTCCGCTCCGTGGGAGCAGCGTCGGGCCGTGCTCGACGAGCTGACCCCGGTCATCACCGCGGCGTCGATCGCAGACGTGCCGCCGCTGTTGGCAGGCCCGGGCTCGGCCGCCGCCGACCATGTCCGTGAGCGCGGGTGGGAGGGCGTCGTCGCGAAGCGCCGCACCTCCACCTACCAGGCCGGACGCCGTAGCTCCGACTGGCGCAAGCACAAGAACTGGAACGACATCGAAGTGGTCGTCGGCGGATTCCGGCCCGGTCGCGGCAGCCGCTCGGGATCGATCGGGTCCCTTCTCATCGGACTGCCCGACGAGAAGGGTCTGCGCTACATCGGCCGGGTCGGCACCGGATTCACCGACGCCGACCTGGACGCGCTGCACGAGGAGTTGAAACCGTTGATCATCGGCCGCAGCCCGTTCATCGGCAGCCTCGACAAGCCGGTCGCGTCCAGCGCCACCTGGGTGCTGCCGAAGCTCGTGGCCGACGTCCGATTCATGGACTGGACGTCCACCGGGCATCTGCGTCACCCGAGCTGGCGAGGCATCCGCCGGGACAAGCTGCCGGGCGACCTGTAGCGCCGACGTCGGATCACTCCAAGACGAAGACGGGGATCTCGCGGTCGGTCTTGGTCTGGTATTCGGCGTACGGCGGGTAGGCGGCGACGGCCAGCTCCCACCAGTGGGCACGCTCCTCGCCGGACACCTCGCGAGCGGTCTTCACCGAGACGACGTCGCCGTCCTGCACGGTGACCTGCGGGTTGGCCTTCACGTTGAAGTACCAGGAGGGATGCTTCGGATCGCCGCCCTTCGACGCGACCATCGCGTACTTGCCGTTCTCCTCGACTCGCATCAGCGGCACGTACCGCTCCTTGCCCGACTTCGCGCCGAGCGTGGTGAACAGCACCACCTTCATGCCGTTGATGCCGACGCCGTCGGTGGTCCCCTGGGCGAGGATCTTCTCGGTCTGGTTGCGGACCCAGTCGGTGGGGCTCAGTTCAGGACTCATGTCCTCGACGGTAGCGCGCATCCGGGTCGCGCGTCGGCACACGAGAGAGCCGCCCGGGTGGGGGGACTCCCGGGCGGCTCCTACGACGGCGGGCGGTGGCCGCCGTCAGTCCAGTGCTTCTCGTCGGGTCAGCTCAGATGATGCACCTCCTGCAGGCCGTAGACGGGCGTGTCGAGACCTTCGAAGCGCGCCTTGAGCTGCAGCGCGAGATAGAGCGAGTAGTGGCGCGACTGGTGGAGGTTGCCGCCGTGGAACCACAGGCCGGGCTGCTGCGTCGGCTTCCACATGTTGCGCTGCTCGCCCTCCCAGGGTCCCGGGTCCTTTGTGGTGTCGGAGCCGAGGCCCCACACCTTGCCGACCCGGTCCGCGACTTCCTGACCCATCAGGTCGGCCGCCCACCCGTTCATCGAGCCGTAGCCGGTCGCGTAGACCACGACGTCGGCGGGCAGCTCGGTGCCGTCTGAGAGCACAACGCTGTTCTCGGTCAGATGGTCGACGCCGCCGTGGGCCAGCTTGATGGTGCCGTCGGCGACACGCTCGCAGGCGCCGACGTCGATGTAGTAGCCGGAGCCTCGTCGCAGGTACTTCATGAACAGACCGGAGTCGTCGTCACCGAAGTCGAGGTCGAACCCGGCGGCCTCCAGTCGGGCGTAGAAGTCCTTGTCACGTTCACGGATCTGGTCGTACAGCGGGATCTGGAACTGATGCATGATCTTGTACGGCAGCGACGCGAAGGTCATGTCGGCCTTCTTCGTGGTCATGCCACCCTTGACCGCCTGCTCGCTGTACAGCGCGCCGAGGCCGATCTCCATCAACGAGTCGGACTTCACGATGTGCGTCGACGAACGCTGCACCATCGTGGTGTCGACGCCGTTCTCGACCAGCGCCTTGCAGATGTCGTGCGCCGAGTTGTTGGCGCCGATGACGACAACCTTCTTGCCGACGTAGGCGTCCGGTCCCGGATGCCTGCTCGAGTGATGCTGGTCGCCCGCGAACACGTCGGCGCCGGGGAACGACGGGACGTTCGCCTTCCCTGACATGCCAGTCGCCAGAACGAGCTGCGTGGGATGGAGGGTCATCTGCTCGCCGTCGCGCGTGAGCTCGACGGTCCAGCGGCCTGCCTCCTCGTCGTACGAGGCCGACGTGCACTCGGTCTTGCTCCAGTATGGAACCTCCATGACCTTCGTGTAGAACTCCAGCCAGTCGCCGATCTTGTCCTTCGGCGCGAACACCGGCCAATTGTCCGGGAACGGCAGGTACGGGAGGTGGTCGTACCAGACCGGATCGTGCAGGCAGAGGGTCTTGTACCGGCTGCGCCACTGGTCGCCGGGGCGGTCGTACTTGTCGACGACGATCGACGGGACACCGAGCTGACGCAATCGCGCACCGAGTGCGATGCCACCCTGGCCGCCGCCGATGACGAGGACGTACGGCTGGACCGCTGTGCCGAGTTCGGCGTCCTCGTCGTCCTTCTTCTCCGCCCACGACCGCCGGTCCGGATCGCTGCCGTGCACGGCGCCCATCGGCCGCGAGAAGCCGTTGCGCTCCTCGTGGCCCTTGAGCTCCTGCAGGGTGGTGAGCAGGGTCCACGCCCGATCCTCCCCGTCGTCGTCGGCCTTGATGCGGAGATGACCGTCGCCGCGCCCGGTGGCCGTCTCGAACTCGATGAACGCCTCGACGACGCCGTCCGTCTCGGACGCGGCCTCGCTCGCGGCGAATCCCCGGGCCGCGGTGTCGGCGAGCCGCTCGTCGAGCATGGCGACGATCTGGTCGTGTCCCTCGACGGTCTTCAGGTTCCAGGTGAACGCCACCAGATCACGCCAGTAGCTGTCGGCGACGAACAGCGACGCGACCGCCCGCGAGTCGCCCGACGCCAGCGCGTCGTTGAACTTCGCCAGCCAGGCGTCCATCCGTTCCGCAGGCGATGCGGCCTCGGTGTCGATCACGATGTCCGCGGTCTGCGTCATCTCGGTTCCTCTCGGTTGCTGCCTTCACTTCTGTGATGGACAGCACACTCCACCCGCGATGGGAGCCACAAGGGTTGCAGAGGGTTGCAACGTCGTTGCGCCACGGTCGCCGCGAGAGCACCCTGGAGTCCGATCCGCTGTGACCACCGCCACACAACATCCACCACGACCGGACGAGGACCCGCATGACCATCGCCTTGCCGCATTCGGCACCGGAGCCCGCCCTCTCCACCGGCGACGATCCGCGCCAATACGCACAGGTCCTGCACGCGGTGTACGACGCCGCGATGACCGGCGGACGTCTACCGGCTCGCCCGCGCTCGGTCATCGGGCAGTCGTGGGAACGGGCCGCGCACGCGGGCGTCGACCCCGACCTCGGCGGCCCCGCAGACCCGATCGCCTCCGCCGACCTCGCCGAACGACGCGGGGCGTCCGGCCTCGCCGATCTGCTCGACGATCTCACCCACGGGCTCGACGCCGTCCTCCGCGACAGCCCGAACATCCTGGTGGTGGCCGACGCGGACGGTCACGTCCTGTGGCGCGCGGGGACGTCGGCGGTTCGACGACGCGCCGACCACCTGGGATTCGTCGAGGGCGCGTCGTGGGCGGAGCACTCCGTCGGGACCAACGCCATCGGCACCGCTCTCGCGTCTGGCCGCGCGGTCCAGGTGTTCTCGGCCGAGCACTTCGTCCGGACACATCACGCCTGGACGTGCACCGGCGCTCCGATACGCGACCCGCGGACGGGCCTGCTGCTCGGCGCGGTGGACGTGAGCGGTCCCGCCGCGTCGATCCACCCGGCCACCATCGCGCTCGTGGACTCGGTAGCCCGGCTCGCAGAGGCACGGCTCCAACTCGCACACCGGGACCAGCTCGACATGCTGCGGTCCGTCGCCGCGCCGATCCTCGCACGGGCGTCGACGCCGGCATTGGCCGTGGACGAGTACGGCTGGGTCGCGGCCGTCGACCGCGTTCAGCCGCGGAGACGGATCGTCCTGCCGTCCGACATCGCGCCGGCCCGCACCGAACTCGCCGGATTGGGGCTCTGCGACCTCGAACCGCTGCCCGGCGGGTGGCTGATCCGTCCGGCCGAACCCGAGTCCAGGCGCGGCACGTCGGTCACCATCAGCGAAGATCCCCACGGCCGAACTGTCGTCGCCGTCCGGACGGCCGACGGAGAGTGGACGCACCACCCCTCACCGCGACACCGAGACCTGCTGGTGACCCTGGCCGC
>JASLJL010000107.1 GCA_030152405.1 Gordonia sp. (in: high G+C Gram-positive bacteria)
GCCCCGCGACAGCGTCGCGCTGTCGGCGTTCGCCAAGCGGCGGCTCGGCCGCGTCGCGATCGAACTCGAGGACGCACGGCTGACCGCACCGTCGTCGGACGGCGAACCGGGTCGGGTGCTGCTCGACGACACCACCTGGCGACTCGCACCGGGGGAGCGGATCGGTCTGGTCGGCGTCAACGGCTCCGGCAAGACCACCCTCTTGCGTGCCCTCGCGGGCGATGTCCCGGTGACGCCGGGCCGCCGCATCGAGGGGAAGACGGTCTCGATCGGCTGGCTGCGGCAGGAGCTCGACGACCTCGACGAGTCGCTGCGTCTGATCGAGGTGGTCGAGGCCGTCGCCGGTCACATCATGCTCGGCGACAAGGAGATCTCGGCGAGTCAGCTCTGCGAACGTCTCGGCTTCTCACCGGCCCGCCAGCGGACGCCGGTCGGCGATCTCTCCGGCGGTGAGCGTCGACGACTCCAGTTCACCGCGGTCCTGATGAGTGAGCCGAACGTCCTGCTGCTCGACGAGCCGACGAACGACCTCGACATCGACACCCTGCAGCAGGTCGAGGATCTCCTCGACTCGTGGGCGGGCACGCTCGTCGTCATCAGTCACGACCGCTACCTGATCGAGCGGATCTGCGATTCCACGTGGGCGCTCTTCGGCGACGGCAAGCTCACCAACCTGCCGCGCGGAGTGGACCAGTACCTGGAACGGCGCGCCGAGGACTCCCGCCCGACCGCGGCGTCCAAGCCGGCCGCGAGCGCGGCGGCCCCGGCGACGAGCGCCGCCGAACATCAGGCCGCCCGCAAGGAGTTCAACGCCGTCGAGCGCAAGATGGAGAAGCTGAACACGCAGATCGCGAAACTTCACGACACGATGGCCGCCCACGACCAGAGCGACTACACCGGTCTCGGCGAACTCACCGCCGAGCTCAATGCCGCGCAGGCCGAAGTCGACGAGCTCGAAGAGCGCTGGCTGGAACTCTCCGAACTGGTCGGCTGACGTCTCGTGGGTGGGCGACGACTGAGCCGTTCCGTTCTCGCGGCAGTTCTCGTCATCGCTCATCGTCCCGACAAAGAGCGGGAGTCAGAACTGCCGCGGGACGAGAATTGCTTGGACGCCCAACCATTGCGAGAGCGGCTGCGATAACGTGGCGGTCATGTCGTACATCCGCACCACTGTTGCGAACGGCGTCGGGGAGATCGTCCTCGACCGCCCGAAAGCCCTGAACGCACTCGATCAGACGATGATCGACGATCTGCACGAGGTCCTCGGACGCTGGGCCGACGACGACGCGGTCGAGACCGTCCTCGTCACGTCGGCGAGTGAGCGGGCCTTCTGCGCCGGGGGAGACATCCGGGCGATCCGCGACTCGGCGATCGCCGGCGACGCCGCAGCCGTCACGAAGTACTTCGCGAGCGAGTACCGGGTCAACCAGATGATCGCCGAGTACCCGAAGCCGTACGTCGCGCTCGTCGACGGCGCTGCCATGGGCGGCGGCCTCGGCATCAGCGTGCATGGCGAGATCCGCGTCGTCACCGAGAAGGCGCTCATCGCGATGCCCGAGACGGCCATCGGATTCTTCCCCGACGTGGGCTCGACCTACTTCCTCCCGCGACTGCCGCGCGGGGTCGGCATGTGGCTCGGCCTCACCGGCGCGCGTCTGCGCGGTGCGGACGCCGTCGCCGTGGGCCTGGCGACGCACTACGTGCCGTCCGCGGAGTTGGGTGCCGTCGCCGACGCGATCCGTTCGGGTGAGGGCATCGCCGCCGCACTCGCGGATCACCGCGACCCCGTCGAATCGGCGTTGCCGCTCACGAAGATCGCCGACTACTTCGGCGACACCAGCGTCGACGCGATTATCGGCGGCCTGCGCGGCGCCGTCGGAGACGAGTGGGCCACCGAGATGCTGACGCTTCTCGGGTCGGCATCGCCGACCAGCTTGTTCGTCACCGCGAAGCTCATCGAGCTCGGTGCGACGTCGTCGTTGGCCGAGTGCCTGGAGCGTGAGCTGTCGACCGCCGAGCGGATCACGACGCATCCCGATTTCGCCGAGGGCGTCCGTGCCGTGCTGGTCGATAAGGACCGCAATCCGACGTTCACCCCGCGCACCATCGAAGAGGTGCAGCCGGCGTCGATCGCCGAGATCGTGAGCTGACTTCGGTCTCGGCGGTGACGCCTACGTGACGTCGAAAAGCCCCGACACGACGGCCGTACGCGGCGCAGGCGGGACGGTGGTCGGCTCCTCGTAGGACACGTCGTCGGACGGGTTGAATGGATTCGCGGCCTGGGCGAACGCCTGCGGGCAGTCGAACCGCCCGGCCGCGCGGCGCGAGTTGCTCGCGGTGAGGGTGAGCGAACACGTAGACGACGTGTAATAGGCGCCGCTCATGGAGACGCCGACAGTCGCTCTGATCGGGTGGCGGAGCGGCCCGAGGGGTTTGGTGTCGGGAAGCTTGCCGCCCGCGAGGTCGACGCCGAGGAACTCGATCTGGGCGCCCTCTCCGCGTCCGCCCGAGAACAGATACATCAAGGTGTCGGGCGGGACCTCCACGTCGGGGTTGCCCCATCTGGCGAAGCCGACGCACTGCTCGCCGCCGGCGTCGCGCACCTTGATCTGCATCGATCCGCGGGTGAACCGCAGGCCGTAGCCGATCCGCTCCACCTTGCCGGTGGGCGTCGCCTCGTCGCACGCCGACAGCGACAGTCGTTTGGCCGGGGCCGGCGGCGCTGTCGTGTCGTGTGCGGGAGGCGTCGAGCATCCGGCCACGAGCAGCCCTGCGGCGACGACGCCGAGGAGCCTGCGCATGTCAGTCGGCCGCGGCCACGAGCGGTTCGAGGAGCAGGTCCTTGTGCTCCTTCTCGATGTACTGCAGTCGCCACTTGTCGCTGAAGAGGGCA
>JASLJL010000150.1 GCA_030152405.1 Gordonia sp. (in: high G+C Gram-positive bacteria)
CACCCTCTGACGCCGACACCCGGGCAGGGACTCCTTCGAGTCCCGACCCGGGTGTGAGAGGCCTTGTGCAGCGATCAGCGAGCGCGACGTGCGAGACGCTCGGAATCCGCGATGAGGACGCTCTTGCCCTCGAGGCGGAGCCAGCCGCGCTGTGCGAAGTCGGCGAGAGCCTTGTTCACGGTCTCGCGCGATGCGCCGACCAGCTGAGCGATCTCCTCCTGCGTCAGGTCGTGCGTCACGCGAAGGGCGCCGCCCTCCTGCGTGCCGAAACGCTGAGCGAGCTGAAGGAGCTGCTTGGCGACGCGACCGGGGACGTCCGTGAAGATAAGGTCCGCGAGGTTGTTGTTCGTGCGGCGCAGTCGGCGAGCCAGAACGCGGAGGAGCTGCTCGGCGATCTCCGGACGGTCCTTGATCCACTTGCGGAGCGCGTCGCGGTCCATGGACACGGCGCGGACCTCGGTGACCGTCGTCGCCGACGACGTGCGGGGGCCGGGATCGAAGATCGACAGTTCGCCGAACATGTCCGACGGTCCCATGATCGTCAGCAGGTTCTCGCGACCGTCGGGCGAACGACGACCGAGCTTCACCTTGCCGGTCAGGATGATGTACAGGCGATCGCCCGGTTCCCCCTCGTGGAAGATCACATGGCCGCGCGGGAACTCGACCGGCTGCAACTCCTTTGAGAGTGCAGCGACGGCTGCGGGCTCGACCCCCTGGAAAATACCTGCCCTGGCGAGTATCTCTTCCACCTAAGAACCTCTCTTGTTCCGAACGTGCGCTCGAAGTTCAACACTACGGTCAAAATCATAGTTGTTGAATTGATCACGCGTGTGGGCGGCATTCACAGCGGGGTGAAATGTCCGATAATTGAGCGTTTTGACGTCAGCTGGCGCGTGTCCGTGCTTCAGATTCGGCCGAAAGGACGGGCTCGCCGCCCAGATCGTTGCTCCGGCGCTGGCGCAGTTCGTCGAGCGCGGCGGGCAGGCCGTCCTTCGCGAGATTGCCCACATCGGTCTCGTCGGCCGTCTCCAGGAACTCCTCGACGTGCGCCCGTCCGACGGACAGGCGGTCGAGTCCGGTCTGGACGCGTTCCATCGCCAGTGCGAACAGCATCAACACGGGAGGAAGTAGAAGTACGGCCAGTCCTTGCATGACCGCCAGTCAACACCACCTTCGGCGCACCTGGAAACCAGAACGACCGTCGTCACCGAGTTGTTACCGCATCGTCGCAGTCGAGTTGTGGCGGCTAACCTGGATTGTTGTGAGTAGACGTAAACCGGAGACCCCGCTGGGGCTGGTTCGACGAGCGCGTCGAATGAACCGGACCCTGCAGGAGGCGTTCCCTCATGTCTACTGCGAACTGGACTTCACGACGCCGCTGGAACTGTCGGTCGCGACCATCCTGTCGGCCCAGTGCACGGACGTCCGCGTGAACCAGGTGACGCCCGCCCTGTTCCGGCGCTATCCCGACGCGTTCTCGTACGCGAGCGCGGATCGCACCGAACTGGAGGAGATGATCCGGTCGACCGGCTTCTACCGGAACAAGGCGAACTCCATCATGGGCCTGGGGCAGGCGTTAGTCGACAGGTTCGACGGCGAGGTCCCCGGAACTCTCAAGGAGCTGGTCACGCTTCCCGGCTTCGGGCGGAAGACCGCCAACGTGGTGCTCGGCAACGCGTTCGGGGTCCCGGGCATCACTGTCGACACACACTTCGGGCGACTGGTCCGCCGGTGGGACTGGACGCAGGAGACCGACCCGGTGAAGGTGGAGAAGATCGTCGGCGAACTCATTCCGCGCAAGGAGTGGACCGACCTCTCACACCGCATCATCTTCCACGGCCGACGCGTGTGTCATGCGCGAACGCCCGCGTGCGGGGTCTGCCTGCTCGCCAAAGACTGCCCGTCGTACGGCGTCGGACAGATCGACCCCGGAAAGGCCGCCGCATTGGTCAAGGGCCCAGAGGCCGAACATCTCCTCGCACTCGCCGAGGCGGTGGCCGAGTGAGCACCATGGACACGGTCAAGAAGACGCTGGCGCAGCCCGGCATGCGGGCGATGATCGCTTTTGTCGTCGTGACGCTCGCGTTGGTCGCCGCACTCTGGCCGCGGGGGACCGACGATCCGGCGCCTGCAGCGGCGTCGAGCGCTCCGCCGTCGGGGGTCACGGACCAGACCGTCGCGCAGAGCGAGATCGACGTCGCACGCCGGGACGCCGCCCTCGCACCGTGCCCGACAGGCGTCGGAGCGGCGTCGACGGGCGTGCTGGCCGGTGTGACCGCGCCCTGCATGTCCGACGGATCGACGATCGACGTGGGCGCGGCGACGGCGGGCAAGCCCCTCGTCATCAACATGTGGGCGGTGTGGTGCCTGCCGTGCCGCCGCGAGCTTCCGCTGTTCGACAGACTCTCGGCGGAGTCGGGTGACAAGCTCGATGTGCTCGCCGTTCATGCGCGCGAGGGGGGCGACAAGCCGTACTTCGTTCTCAAGTTCCTACAAGAGGTCGGAGTCCACTTGCCGGTCGTCACCGATCCGGAAGGCACGATCGCGCAGGCGGTCCGTGCCCCGCGGGTGTTCCCGTCCACGGTGTTCGTTCGTGCCGACGGGACGGTCGCGGCAGTCCTGCCGCAGGTCTTCGACACGTACGAGGATCTGACGGCGGCGGTACGCGAACAACTGGGCGTCGATCTGGGAGCGACTGCGTGAGCCGCCGCGACCCCGGCTACACGCCGGGCGCGCTCGTGGCGCGTGAGCTGGTGCCGGAGTGGCTGCGAGCGGTCACCGACAACGTGGGGGCCGTCAACGAGAAGGTCCTCAACCGTGGCGGCGACCGCGCCCGATGGGTCGGCGCGCTGCGCGGCTCGCGGGCGGCGTCGGTTCTCGTGCTGTTCGGCGGGTCGTTCGAGGCGGCCGACGATCATCCCGGCGGCGTCCCCGCGGACGCCGACATCCTGCTCACCGAGCGTGCCGCCACCCTGCGGACGCACAGCGGGCAGATCGCGTTCCCGGGCGGAAGCCGCGACGAGGGCGACGACTTCCCGGTCGGCACGGCCATGCGCGAGGCCAATGAGGAGACCGGGCTCGTCGAGGCGGGTGTCGACGTTCTCGCATCGCTGCCGACGTTCCCCGTCCCGTCGGGCTTCGAGGTGACGCCCGTCCTCGCGCACTGGTCGTCGCCGACGCCGGTGCGCGTCGTCGACGAAGGAGAGACGGCTCGCGTCACGCGGGTCAATCTCCGTGAGCTGCTGAGCCCGGAGAACCGCTTTCAGGTGAGCCGTTCCTTCCTCGGCGGAAACGTCTATCGGGGGCCGGCTTTCATGTACGACGGAATGCTCGTCTGGGGATTCACCGGAGGCCTCATTGCGGCGATCGCCGAGGCCGCGGGCTGGGAGGTCCCCTGGGACCACGACGACGTCCGACCGCTCGAGAAGATGATCGAGCTGGCCGGCAGCCCGCAGGAGTCGGGATTCGCGTCCGTCGACGGTCCGGAGGCGCGCGGATGAGCGGCTCGCTGTGGGTCGACCTGGCGATCGTCTTCATCGCGCTGCTCGCTGCGTTCAGCGGCTACCGCCAGGGAGCTGCCGCGTCGGCGCTCGCATTCGCGGGCGTCCTGATCGGCGCTGTCGCGGGCGTCCTGCTCGCACCCCTCGTGATCAAGCAGTTCGACGATCCGCGCCTGCGTCTGGCCGTCGGCGTCCTGCTCATCATCGGGCTCATCGTGGTCGGCGAGTTGTCGGGTATGGTCCTCGGCCGCGCTGCTCGGAGCAGCATCCATTCGCCGACGCTGCGCCGCGTCGACAGCGGGGTGGGGTCGGCGCTGCAGGTGATCGCGATCCTCGTCGCCGCGTGGCTGTTGTCGTTTCCGCTGCGCGGTGCCGACCAGCCGCGGATCTCCCAAGCCGTCGACGACTCGCGGATCGTGGAGGCCGTCGACGACGTGGCCCCGCAGTGGATGCGGAACCTTCCCGACGAGTTGACCGGGCTGATCGATTCGTCCGGCCTCAAGCAGGTGATCGGCCCGTTCGGCGCCACCCGGGTGTCGAACGTCGACGAGCCGGACGCGGCCCTCGCGGACTCGGCTGTCGTCCGAACCGTGCGCCCGAGCGTCATCAAGATCACCGGCGTCGCGCACAGCTGTGGGCAGTCGCTGGAGGGCAGCGGATTCGTCATCGGCCGCAACCGGATCATCACCAACGCCCACGTGGTCGCGGGGACCGACGAGGTGTCGGTGGAGACGGCCCGCGGCAGGCATCTGGATGCGACCGTCGTGTGGTTCAACTACCGCAACGACGTCGCGATCCTCGACGTCCCCGGACTGCGGGCGCCGTCGTTGGACTTCGCGCCGCAGCAGGCGTCGACATCCGACGACGCGATCGTGCTCGGCTTCCCGGAGAACGGCCCGTACACGGCCACGTCGGTCCGGATTCGCAACGTGGTGAATCTGACCGGTCCGGACATCTACCAGAGCGCCAGGCCGGTGGAGCGTCAGGTGTACACGATGCGAGGTCTCATCCGCTCGGGGAACTCCGGCGGGCCGATGATCGCGCCCGACGGCGAGGTGCTCGGTCTGGTGTTCGGAGCGTCGCAGGACCCGGCGGACGACACCGGGTTCGCGCTCACCGCCGAGCAGGTGAAGCAGGACCTCGACGCGTCGGCCGGACGGACGGCGGCGGTCAGCACTCAACAGTGCGTTCCGCGGTAGCCGTCAGGCGTCGAGATGCTCCAGGATCGCCGCGTTCACCGCGGCAGGCGCCTCCTGGTGCAGGAAGTGCCCCGCGCCGCCGATCGTCCGGTAGTCGAAGTCGCGTGACCACTCACGGCTCTGCGACATGAGGGAGTCGAGAATGTAGGCGTCCTCGCGGCCGCGGAGCGCGAGGATCGGGTGGTCGAGCCGCTTGTTCATGAGCTCCATGAACCGCCAGCCGTCGGGGCGGAACTGGGAACGGAACGCCCAGCGCCGATACTCCAGACTGCAGTGGGCGACCCCGGCGATCTGGATGGCGAGGCGGTTCCGGGCGATCGCCTCGGCGAAGTCGGGCGTCTCTCGCCATGCGCGTCCGGAGCGTTCGGTGAAGTACTCCTGTACGAAGGCGCCGTCGCCGCGGGTGAGTCGACGTTCGCCGATCCGGGGCAGCTGGTTGTGCAGGAACGGCGCCAGGAACGCCGTCCGCTCCTCCGAGTTGAACAGCGCGCCCTGGCGCAGGGCGCGTGGATGCGGCGACGACAGGACCACCACGCGGTCGACGGCGCGTGGATGCAGGGTGGCCGTCGCCCAGCAGACGAGTCCGCCGTCGGCGTGACCGATGAGCGACGCGCTCGAGTGCCCGAGCGCACGGATCAAAGCGTGCGTGTCGCCGGCGAGCGTCCAGCCGTCGTAGCCGCGTGGGGGCTTGTCGGAGTCGCCGTAGCCGCGCAGATCGACGGCGACTGCCCGATAGCCTGCCGAAGTCAGGGCGGGCAGCTGATGCCGCCACGTCCACCAGAACTCGCCGAATCCGTGGAGGAGCAGGACCAGCGGGCCGTTCGACGGGGCGCCGACGCTCTCGACCGCGTGGAAGCGCAGGCCTCCCGCGCGCACGTCGAAGTGCTGCCACGGCCCGTCGAATCGGACTTCAGTCGGGTCCGGGGGATGTGACGTCACGCCGGTGCTGGGGCGGGTCAGCGGCCCATGGGATCACGCGCCGGCGGGATCTGCGGGTGTGCGACTCCACCGGTGGGCGACGGACGGCCGGGAATGACCTCGGCGATCGAGTTCAACGACTCGATGGTCTTCTCGGGTGCCTTGAGCTTCTTGAAGAGGATGTACCCGACGCCGATGGCGGCGATCGACACGATCAGCAGAATCAGGAAGACGATTCCAAACGCGGCCCACGTCGGCAGCCACAGGTCGAGCAGGAAGCCGAGGAACACGAAGAAGAACAGGCTCGCGTACAGCAGCAGCACGGCGGCGCCGACGATCAGTCCGCTGCCCGCTCCGGCCTTCTTGGCCTCGGTGACGAGCTCCGACTTCGCGAGGGCGAGCTCGGCGCGGAACAGTGTCGACGCGTTCGCCGTCGCATCCTTGACGAGGTTGCCGATGGTCGGCTCGCCGTCGGGACCCAGATTGGCGTCCGACAGCGGAATCGACGGCACGCGCGGGGCGTCTGCGGGCTGCGGAGGCCAGGTGTCCTGATTGCCGCTCACGAAATCTCCCTTGCTGTACGTTGGTCGAACTTCATGTTGCCATGCCTGCCGGTCGATGCCGACTACTGAGTGCCGCGGTGTTTCGCCGCGCACGTCCCGGTGGGTGAGATCGAGCGCGGTTTCGCGTGCGGATGAGCGCTTATCGTCGCGGCTGTGACCGCAACTCCCGTCTACATCGTCGATCGTGTCGAGATCGTCCCCGGTCGCGCTCGGGAATTCGTCGACGCGTACCTGACCGCCTACGTCCCACCCGCCCGGGAGCGGGGTCTGCGGCTCGATCGCATGACCCTGACTCCGCCGCTGTTCCTCTCCGACGACTCGAACGTCCTCACCGTCACCTGGGTGGTCGACGGGGCCGAGGGTTGGTGGGCGAGCGCGCTCGCCGGGCGGCACGACGTCGGACCCGCGCGCTGGTGGGACTCGGTGCGCGAGCTGATCGTCCACCGGTCGCGCACCACCGAGGCCCTGGTCCAGGACATCGAGGAGCTGTGCGATGTCTGAGGTCCTGCGCCTGATCCATCTGCGCCGACCGTCGGAGGCCGCGGCGTTCGCCGATCTGCTCCGCGGGATCATCGGCTCCGACCCCGGGGCGGTGGCCGTGCCCACGCATCGGTCGTCGTTGCGCGCGGGTGAGGTGATCCTGCGGTGCTCGGCCGACGGAGAGTCCCGAGCGGCGATCGAGGCGGCGCTGGCCGACGACGCGGTCGTCCGGGTGGACGGAGCGGACTTCGACGGCGGCGTCTCGGGCCGCAGAGTGCCCGACCCGACTGTCGGCGTCTACCGAGCTCTGCTGCTCCGAGTGGAGCCGGATGCGGACCCGTCGCTCGTCGACAGGTTCGAACGCGAGACGCTCAGCATGGCCGAGCACGTCTCGTCGATGCTCGCGTGGCGACTGTCGCGGGTGGACGGCGCCGACTGGACCCACGTGTGGGAGCAGTGGTTCACCGATGTCGACGCGGTGACCGGGCAGTACATGCTGCACCCGATCCATTGGGGTCTCGTCGACCGCTGGTTCGATCCGGAGTGTCCCGACGTCCTCGTGCGCGCGCCCGTCGTCCACGCCGTCGCCGACTGACGTCCACACGAGAGACCTCGCGCTGAGGTCTCTCGTGTGGAGAGTCAGGCGCGCTTGGCGCGGATCGCCTCG
>JASLJL010000157.1 GCA_030152405.1 Gordonia sp. (in: high G+C Gram-positive bacteria)
TCTGACGCATTCTCCACATCGAACGAGGCCCCGACCGGATCGCCGGTCGGGGCCTCGTTCGAGGTGGAGAAATGCGTCAGACGGCGCTGCGCGCGCGGGTGCGAGCGTTGCGGCGCTTGAGTGCGCGACGCTCGTCCTCGCTCATGCCGCCCCAGACGCCTGCGTCCTGGCCGGTCTCGAGTGCCCACGCGAGGCAGTCGGCGGTCACCGGGCAGCGCTGGCAGACGAGCTTCGCGTCGGCGACCTGAGCGATGGCCGGACCGCTGGTGCCGACCGGGAAGAACAGCTCGGGATCTTCATCGCGACAGATGGCCTTGTGACGCCAATCCATGACAGAACTCCTTCAAAATCTTCGTCGCTGTGCACAGGGCACGCGAATGTACATCAGATGTCTTGTGTGGGCTGCAACAAAGGGATCTCCACCGTGGTGTTCTGAGCGGGCGGCGCGCAGAACTGGGGGCCGGTCGTTGCGGTCACTATCTGTTGTACTACTGTGCACCGACGTTTGGCTATAGGTCGCCGGCGAATGCTGGATACGTCACAAGGGGTTGGCAATGAGGCCAACGTATGTCTACCGGTGGGTAACTAGCGGGTTACGAGCCCAGCGGAGGCGCCACCACGTCCAGCACATGACGTCGGTGACCGAAGTCCAATGAGGTGTATTCGCCCAGGTAGTCGCCGTCCATCTGGACGTCGGCGGGCTCGTCGGAACGGAATCGGACCCACTCGACGTCGTCGTCGCGGAACACGTGGCGGGCCGTCGGCTCCACGCCGCGCAGCAGTTTGGACCCGAGAACGACGGTGCGCGGCACCGAGACGGACGTAGCTGCGAATATGCCGAGACCGTGTTCGAAGTCGGTTCCGGGGTTGGTGCGGATCGGGCGGGTGCCGAGGTACGTCCACGGTCCGGTGTTGCTGACGAAACCGAATCGCACGCCCTCGACGGGTTCATGATCGGGGACCTCGACGGTGAACGTCGGGGGAGTGACCGACGGTTTGAAGAACGAACCGACAGTGGTGCGGAGATACCGGCCCGCGGTCGCACGACGACCCTTGTGCCGCAGCTCCTCCATCCGGCGGACGACGATCGCGTCCATCCCCATGCCCGCGTTGAACAGGAACCACCGGTTCAGCGTGTGGCCGAGGCTGATCGGCCGTCGGGCGCCGGAGTCGAGCAGTTCCATCAGCTGCGCGGTCGCGACGAGCGGATCACGACTGACTCCGAGTGCGCGTGCGAAGACGTTCGCGCTCCCTCCGGGCACCACGCCGAGCGCGGGCAGGGATTCGCGGGCGGGCGTCGCGACGTCGGGCGTGCCCAGCATGCCGTTGGCCACCTCGTTCACCGATCCGTCGCCGCCGTGGACCACCACTGCGTCGTATCCGTCGCGGGCGGCGCGGGCGCCCAGCTCGCCTGCGTGGCCGCGGTGGGTGGTGCGTTCGACGTCGACCGTGAACCGGGAGTCGAGCGTGTTCACCAGCGCATCGCGGCCTTCGGCGGTGGTGAAGGTCGCGTACGGGTTGGTGATGAGCATGACACGCACGGTTGCACACGTTATCCGCTGCGGGGCCGGTGTCCCAATCGACGACGGGCCGACCTACTCTGGAGTACGTGAGCAGCCACGATCCCGAGACCACCACGCCAGTCGTTCCGTCGACGCTGCGTTGGGCGGGCCGGTTGATCGCAGCCGAAGGTCTGCTGGGGCTCATCGTCGCCGTCGTCTACGTGGTGCGCGAGGCGTCGGGCCACGAGGAGCAGGCGATCAGCGGATACGGGACCGCGATGTGGTTCGCCGTCATCGGCGGAGCCGTCCTCGCAGGCGGGGTCGGCCTGACCAAGGGCATGCGGTGGGGCCGCGCCATCGGTGTGATGGCGCAGATCCTGCTGCTCCCGGTCGCGTACGCGCTGCTGACCAGCAGTCACCTGCCGGCGATCGGCGCACCGGTGGCCATCGTCGCCATCGCGGTGCTCGGGTTGTTGTTCGCGCCTACGTCGTTGGCGTGGCTGAACGACGAACAACTCCCGCCCGACGCCGAGGAGTAGATTCACCAGGTGTGGGCCACACCACGCGGTGTGTCTCGTATGACGTCGTGAACGTATGGTTGGGGCCATGACGCGCACTCTCGCCATCGCGAATCAGAAGGGCGGCGTGGCGAAGACCACGACCACTGCGTCCGTCGGGGCGGCCCTCGCCGACCAGGACGTCTCCGTCCTCGTCGTCGATCTGGATCCCCAGGGCTGTCTCACCTTCTCCCTCGGACACGATCCCGACCAGATCTCGAAGTCGGTGCACGATGTGCTGATCGGCGCCGAGGACATCGCCGACGTCCTCCTCGACACCGACGACGGCGTCACCCTGCTGCCCGCGACCATCGATCTCGCAGGCGCCGAAGCACTTCTGCTGATGCGTCCGGGACGTGAGTACGCGCTCAAGCGCGCGCTGGCCGAGGTGGCCCAGGACTACGACGTGGTGCTCATCGACTGCCCGCCGTCGCTCGGCGTCCTCACCCTGAACGGTCTGACGGCGGCCGACGAGGTGGTGGTCCCGCTGCAGTGCGAGACCCTCGCACACCGTGGCGTCGGCCAACTGCTGCGCACCGTCACCGAGGTCCAGCAGATCACGAACCCGAGCCTGAAGATGCTCGGCACCGTGGCCACCCTGTTCGACGCCCGCACCACGCACAGTCGTGACGTGCTGTCGGACGTGTCCGACCGGTACGACATGCCGGTCCTCAACCCGCCGATTCCGCGCACGGTGCGTTTCGCGGAGGCCTCGGCGTCCGGCGCATCGGTGATGCGGGGACGGAAGAACAAGGGCGCCACGGCATACCGGGAACTCGCCGACAACCTCAGCGCGTACTGGAACGGCGCCGAGATCGCGACGTACGAGCTCAGCGACTGACGGTCCCCGCCGCTACTTGAGCGCGGCGAGTGTCGAGCCGCGCTGTTCGATGACCCACGGGCCGAGGACGCGCACGGCCACCGGGTGCTTGCCGTCGGCGTCGTAACCGCCGCGATCGACGTCGATGGTGCGTACTTCATGGCCGTCGGACAGCTGGCGGACGCTGATTCGGCCGGGCATCGGCAGGAGGAGTTCGCCTGCCATCACCGATCCCGGGCCGATGGCGCCGGGAACCTGATACATCGGGACGGTCGACGCGCTGTCGAGCACCACGGTCCCGGTGCCGGTCCACACGGTGATGACGCCGGAGTCGACGACCGGCGCACTCGACGACGGCAGGTCCGCGACACCGGACACCGGGTGATTCGAGACGGCCTCGGCCTGCGGCGTGTACACGCGGATGCGGGGTCCGGGGACCCGGTTGGCGTCGCCCGTGTCGTCGACGCCGCCGTCGTACACGGCGAACGCCTGATTGCTCGCGCCGATGACACGCGGCGCGGGACCGTGTGACGTCCGGGTCAGCATCGTGGTGCCCCACTGGATGATCTTCTCGTCCGACCCCTGCGCGGAGCCGAGAACCGTCAGACGGTAACCGAAGTCGCCGTCGCAGCGCTCGACCAGAGCGACCCGATTGCCGCCCGGGAGCGCCGAGTAGATCCGGCAGTGCGTGCGGTCGGGAGTCTTGCCGGGGTTCACCGGGGCACTGACCCGGCCGTACTCGATGCCGCGGACCAGATTGGTGCCCCACGTCTCCAGCCGCGTCTCGCCCTGTGAGACCGCGTAGTCGCCGTCGTACGACAACGTCACCGCGTCGTCGGCGTCGCTCGTGCGGCCGCCGGTCCGGAGACCGGTGTCGCCGCGCAGGGCGGTGACCTCACTGCATCCGCGGCTGTTCCGGTACACCGCGAGCACCTTGTCGGCGCCCCCCGGCCAGGCCGCGAGCGCCGCGCACAGGGCGTCGTCACGGGTGTACGTCCACCGGTCGGCGCCGGTCGCCGGGTCGTGCGCGGTGACCGTGCCGCCGTCGGCGGAGATCACCGATGCGCCCGTGAGCTGGGGCACGACAGTGGACGACGACCGCGCGGTCCATGCGGGAGTCAGCGTTCGGGGACTCTGATCGGCTTCGGCCGGCGTGGACGGCGGGGCCGCCGCGGTCTGCAGGCTGGACTGGCGAGCATCACTCGTCGCCCACACGCACAGACCGGCGACGACGACGGCGATCACGATCACCGCGGTCACGATCAGGTCGACGCGCGTCCGCCGCTCCGGTGCGATCGATTTCCCCATGCTGGAGACAGTACGTAAACCGTCAGTCCGACGCGCCGTCAGACGGCTGAGCGGCCGTGGTGTCTCCGCCCGCGGGCTTCGCGCCCGAACGACGGCGGCGACGGCGCGGGCGGCGCGGCTTGTCCTCACTCGACTCGGACGCGGCAGCGGCGTCGGCAGGCGCCGAGTCCGCGGAGCCGGTGCTGTCGTCGGTAGACGGAGCGTCGGACGTCTGTCCGCCGCGGGTGCGACGA
>JASLJL010000230.1 GCA_030152405.1 Gordonia sp. (in: high G+C Gram-positive bacteria)
GGTCTCCTTGTCGGATTCGTCGCCGTCGTAGTAGACGGTGACGACGGAACCGGGGAGTGCCACGCCCGACTGGGTGGGCGCCTCGCCGACCTTGGCGTTGTTCAGCAGATCCTGCAGCTGGCGGATACGCGCCTCCTGCTGTCCCTGCTCCTCACGGGCCGCATGGTAGCCGCCGTTCTCCTTGAGGTCGCCTTCCTCGCGACGCTCATTGATCTCGGCGGCAATGACCGGACGATTCGCGATGAGCGAATCCAGCTCGCCGTTCAAGCGGTCGAACGACTCCTGCGTCAACCACGTAACGCGGGTATCAGTCATTGTGATCTCCTTTGCTGTCCGCGAATGGACTGCTCTAAATGCAGCAACACGACCCCTCGCGAGGCCGTGCGTCAATCATCCTATCATTTCGTGTGTTTTATGGCACACCGGCAGTTGTCTGCCCCTTTGCCTCGAGTGCTTCCCGATACGACGGTTCGGCCCGTTTCAGGTATCCGACGACGGCGTACGTCGCGGGCATCACAACGACCTCGACCAGCGTCTTCCACACGAATCCGATGACGACGTAATTGACGAAGTCCGACCACGTCGCGATTCCGATCGCGGTGGCCGCAATGGAGCAGAACACCAGTGTGTCGAAGAATTCGCCGACGACGGTGGACCCGATGAGGCGCGCCCACAGGTGACGTTCGCCCGCCCGCTCCTTCATCTTCACGAGCACCAGCGAGTTCAGCAGTTCGCCGACCACGTACCCGGCCAGGCCTGCTGCGACGATCTGGGGGACCGAGCCGAGAACGCCCTCGAATCCGGACTGATTGTCGTAGAAGTCTGCGGCCGGGAGCTTGATCGCGACCCAGAAGCACGCCGATGCGAGCAGGATCACGGCGAAACCCGCGCCGATGGTACGTCTCATCGCGCGGAAGCCGTAGACCTCACTGATCACGTCGCCGATCACGTAACTCAGCGGGAACAGGAAGAACGCCCCGTCGGTGACGAGACCGTTCACATGGAGCGGACCGAGGTCGAAGTGCAGCCAGTCGTCGAACAGGACGACGGCCTTGGTCGCGGCGATGTTGCTGATCAGCATCACCCCGACGAACAACGCCGTCAGGATCGGGAAGTACGGGCTCGACAGCCGCGCGAAGACGGCCTTGCCGGTCGTCGTCATGCGGCCGGCTTCAGGTACGGCGGGACGGTCGCGGCGCAGCCGAACACCTCGCCGATCACGGCGGGGCGAGACGTCATGACCTCGGTCTTCGCGCCCACCTGCGTCTCACGTCCGCCGGGGATCAGCACCTCGCGTCGGCCGACCTCCGAGCCGTCCTGCGCCCGGGCGCGGACGACGCACGCGACCGCCTCGCCGGGGTCGGAGCGGTTGACCGTGTACTGGACCGACACGGAGTCGGAGGAGATGATCTCGAACGCCGTCGCGCTGCCGGAGACGTCTGGATCGGCGAACTGCTTGTAACCGGCGTAGGCGAGGCCGACGCCCGCGACGACCACGGCTGCGGAGAGGATGTAGAACCAGCGCTTCTTGGTCGACCGTGACTGTTCCGTCGGGTATGTCGCGCGTGGGCCGCTGCTGGGGGCGGGGGTCGTCTCGTCCTGTGGACCGGGCTCGACACTGCCCCCGTCTGAACTGCTCACGTGTCAATACCTACCATGAGTAGGAACAGCGAGCGAAGGTGAGGAAGCGTGAGCGAACACGCGAACGGTCTGCGTCTGATGGCCGTGCACGCACATCCTGATGACGAGGCGAGCAAAGCGGCTGCGACGCTGGCCAAGTACGTGGCCGAGGGTCACGAGGTGATGGTGGTGACGCTCACCGGCGGTGAGCGTGGAGATGTGCTGAATCCGGCGATGGACCGGCCCGGCATCCTCGAGAATCTGCCACAGGTGCGCCGGGACGAGATGGCGGCCGCCGCCGCGGCGCTCGGCGTGCAGCATCGTTGGTTGGGATACATCGACTCGGGCCTGCCCGAGGGTGACCCGCTTCCGCCGCTGCCCGACGACTCGTTCGCGCTCGTCCCGGTCGAGGAGTCGACGGGCAAGCTCGTCGAGGTGATCCGCGAGTTCCGTCCGCACGTGATCATCACCTACGACGAGAACGGTGGATATCCCCATCCGGACCACATCAAGTGCCACGAGGTGTCGGTCGCCGCGTTCGACGCGGCCGGCGATCCCGCTGCCTACCCCGAGGCGGGGGAGCCGTGGACGCCGCTGAAGCTCTACTACACGCACGGTTTCATCCGCGCCCGCATCCTGCGGTTCGCCGACGAGTTCGCGAAGAACGGCCAGGACAACCCGTTCGAGGAGTGGCTGAGCCGCTGGAAGACCGACCAGGGCGACATGATGGCGCGCGTGACGACGCAGGTCACCTGCGGCGACTACTTCCCGCAGCGTGACGACGCCCTGCGCGCCCACGCGACCCAGGTGGATCCGAACGGCTTCTTCTTCGCGGTGCCGCTCGAGTGGCAGCAGCGACTGTGGCCGACCGAGGAGTTCGAGCTCGCGCAGACCCGTGTGACGACCGCGATCCCGGAGACGGACCTCTTCGCCGGAATCGAGCAGCCATGAGCATCACCGCATGGGCGACCACCGCGGTCGTCCTGGCCGCCGATCAGGAGCCGCGCGGACCCGAGTTCGGCAAGGCGTCGCCACTGGGCCTGCTGATCATCGTCCTGCTGCTCGTGGCGACCTTCCTGCTGATTCGGTCGATGAACAAGCAACTCCGCAAGCTGCCGGAGAGCTTCGATGCCGAGCATCCCGAGGCGGACCAGGAGTTCGACGAGGGGACGGATGCGGGCGCCGCAGATATCGCCCCGTCCGACCGTGCCTCGTCCGACACGGCCTCGTCCGACGGGACGAACGACAGTCCGTCGAAGAACGACTCGTAGCGCACGTACCGCACCTGCTTGATCACTGAACCCACCCGCTCCTCGAGCGGGTGGGTTCAGTCGTTCTCGCGAGTTCCACGGAAACAGTCGAACTTGAATTCGGATTCAACTAGAGTCCTGCAGTGACCCCGATCACTATCGGCCGGGGCGGATTCGAACGAGAGGCTCGGCGGATGGTCAATGTGGCGGCGAACGTCTGGGACAACGCGGCGAAGAACCCGACGCGGGTGGCCGTGCGGTCTACGCATTCAAGGACGGGCGGCCGGTCGACGGTT
>JASLJL010000192.1 GCA_030152405.1 Gordonia sp. (in: high G+C Gram-positive bacteria)
GTCATCGGTGCCAGGGCGGCCTCGCCTGAACCACCTCTGATGTTCCGGAGCTTCCTCTTCACTTTCCACACCCGGACCAATTTGTTGGAGGCCAGGTACTCTCGATAGGCACTAGACACGAGCGCCTTGTGCGCCAGTGAACGGTCGTTGTCCTTGATCGCGGCCTGTAGTCTTCAGGCCACGTTTCCGGAGGGCACCGGAGAGGCGGATTATGGCCGTCTTAGACATAGAAATCCAGGTCAAGGAGACAAGCAGTGATTCAGCAGGAATCCCGCCTGCGCGTCGCCGACAACACCGGTGCGAAGGAAATCCTTTGCATCCGCGTGCTCGGCGGTTCGTCGCGGCGTTACGCAGGCGTTGGTGACGTCATCGTCGCCACCGTCAAGGATGCCGTTCCCGGCGGCAACGTGAAGAAGGGTGAGGTCGTCAAGGCCGTCATCGTTCGCACGGTCAAGGAGCGTCGCCGCGCCGACGGTTCGTACATCAAGTTCGACGAGAATGCCGCAGTCATCCTCAAGAACGAGACCGATCCCCGCGGTACCCGTATCTTCGGCCCGGTCAGCCGCGAACTTCGCGACAAGCGCTTCATGAAGATCGTTTCGCTCGCACCGGAGGTGATCTGACACATGAAGATCCACAAGGGTGACACGGTCATCGTCGTGTCCGGCAAGGACAAGGGCGCCAAGGGCAAGGTCATCGAGGCCTACCCGCAGCGCGACAAGGTCCTCGTCGAGGGCGTCAACCGCATGAAGAAGCACGTCGCCGAGTCGGCGAACGAGCGTGGTGCCAGCTCCGGCGGCATCGTGACCCAGGAAGCTCCGATCCACATCTCGAACGTGATGGTCGTCGACTCCGAGGGCAACCCGACTCGTATCGGCTACCGCCGCGACGAAGAGACCGGCAAGAATGTCCGCATCTCGCGCAAGACCGGGAAGGACATCTGATCATGACCGCATCTGAGAAGGTTCAGCCGCGCCTCAAGCAGCGCTACCGTGCCGAGATCAAGGACTCGCTGAACAGCGAGTTCAACTACGCCAACGTGATGCAGATCCCGGGCGTCGTCAAGGTCGTCGTCAACATGGGTGTCGGTGACGCCGCCCGTGACGCCAAGCTCATCAACGGCGCAGTCGCCGATCTCGCTCTGATCACCGGTCAGCAGCCCGAGATCCGTCGCGCCCGCAAGTCGATCGCACAGTTCAAGCTGCGTGAGGGCATGCCGATCGGCGCCCGCACCACGCTTCGTGGTGACCGCATGTGGGAGTTCCTCGATCGCCTCGTGTCGATCGCCCTCCCGCGTATCCGCGACTTCCGCGGCCTGAGCGACCGTCAGTTCGACGGCAACGGCAACTACACGTTCGGCCTGACCGAGCAGTCGATGTTCCACGAGATCAACATCGACAACATCGACCGGCCGCGCGGCATGGACATCACCGTCGTCACCTCGGCCACCACGGACGAAGAAGGCCGTGCGCTGCTCCGCGCGTTGGGCTTCCCGTTCAAGGACAACAACGCTAAGGACAACTGACATGGCAAAGAAGGCTCTGGTCAACAAGGCCGCCAAGAAGCCGAAGTTCGCCGTGCGTGCCTACACGCGCTGCAACAAGTGCGGTCGCCCGCACTCGGTCTACCGCAAGTTCGGACTGTGCCGCGTGTGCCTGCGCGACATGGCTCACGCCGGCGAACTGCCGGGCGTGCAGAAGTCGAGCTGGTGACTTCGCGCGGACTCTCGTAGTCCGCGAATCGAACTGAACATCCACTGACCCCGTCTCCTTGCGGAGACGGGGTCAGTGGCATCTGTGGTGAACTGTTCGGGAGGATCGTCCGAAACTTCAATCAAGAGTTAGGAGTTCACGTGCGCATGTCGCTCGTCATCCCTGTGTTCAACGAAGAAGACTCCATCGCATTGTGCCTGACCGCGGTGGCGCAGCAGTCCCGGCCTTTCGACGAGGTGATCGTCGTGGACAACGGGTGCACCGACGACACGATGGCGATCGTCGAGACGTTTCGTGCCCAGTTGCCCTTTGTGACGCTCCACGAACCGGTACCGGGCGTCGGCCCCGCGCGAAAGGCGGGTCTCGATGCTGCGACGGGCGACGTCCTCTGCCGAATCGACGCCGATACCCGACTCGACCGGCACTGGGCGCGGCGGGCAGAGCTGACCTTCGACTCCGAGTCGGAAACGTCGGCGGTCACCGGTGGACTGATTACTCATGACTCGCCGATTGACGGCTGCCAACGAGCAGGGCTGGTGAAGGCCGCGAAGAAGTCCCTGCGCAGCGGCACAGTGGACGGTGCGACATTGGCCGGCTGCAACATGGCCCTGCGCAGTGATGCATGGCGCTCGGCCCAGCCACACCTCAAAGACGCTCCGCGGACGCATGAGGATCTCGACCTGCATTGCGCGCTGCGGACCGCCGGATACTCCGTACGATGGCAACCCGCTATGGTCGGCGCCATCTCGTGGAGGCGATTCGCCGGCCCGATCCGCTCGAATGTCGAGTACCTGATGTGCACTATTCGCACGTACCGACTCCACGGCGACCGGCGGCTCGTCGCCAGGCAGATTGCGATGGTCCCCGTGAATCTGATCTTTCTACTGGTTGCACGACTGCTGGTCGGCCCGTTCGACCCGGAGACCCGCCGCTGGTCGTTGCGGAGGACCCGCAAGTCCCGTATCTCGCCGGTGGAAGGATCTCGCGCGAGGGCGGGGACCGCGAGCGGCGTTGAATCGACCGTTCACCGCCTCCGACGTTCCAGGTAGCCGCCGATCGATGCGACGGCGCGGTCGAGTACTTCGTCGT
>JASLJL010000213.1 GCA_030152405.1 Gordonia sp. (in: high G+C Gram-positive bacteria)
GACCAGGAGACGCAGTCTCTCGGCACCACCAGCATCTCGTCACCGCGATTCATGCCGCGCGCATCGCACACACGTACGACAAATTGCGCGCGTGGGCGTGGGATCAACCGCGGGTGAAGGATGCCGCGATCGTGTCGATGAGAGCTCGGTACCGCCCACCGTCGGCGTCGCCGAGCGGTTTGCCGCTGCTCACGATCCCGACGGCCAGGTCCCGCTGCGGGTCGGCCCACATCGCGATCTGGGTGAGTCCGGTGTGACCGAAGGCTTCGGGGGCGCGTCGACCGAACGGTCCGAAGAAGTTGGACCCCAGCATGAATCCGGTGCCCCAGCGCAGTGGCGCGCCGGAGGTCGCCACGTCCGGTCGCAGCGCGCGACGCTGCCTTCGGGCGCGCGTCAGAGTGTCGGGGCGTAGCACCCCCTCGCCGCCGCGCAGCAGCATCTGCGCGAAGCGGGACAACTCGACAGCGTTCGAGACGCCGCTGGACGACGGCACCGCGCTGGTCAGGAACTCGGGCGTGTTCGATGCGGCGATCGTGTCGGCGAGGGTCCGCCCGGTGGACAGTCGGAACGCGGCGTCAACGGGTGGCGGAACCGGCGGGCCGGTGACGTGGCTGTGGGCGACGTCGATCAACTCGTCCGGGAGCACGCCGAAATTGGTCCACCGCAGGCCGAGCGGGCCGGTGATCTCGTCAGTGACGTAGTCCCGGAGGTCGCGCCCGGATGCGGCTTCGATGATCTCTCGGATGATCGGTCCCCACGTCAGGGCGTGATAGACGTGGAGCATCCCTGGCGGATGGACGGCTCTCAGGCGACTCAGCCCACGTCGGACGTGCGCGCGATCGTCGGCGAGAGTCGGATCGTCGAGCCCCGCGGCGGCGAACGGGACGCCTGCCCGGTGAGTGAGGACGTGATCGACGGTGGTCGACGACTTTCCCCGCTCGCCGTAACCGGGCACCAGGTCGGCGACCCGATCGTCGAGCCTCACCGACCCCTGTTCGACGAGTCGCCAGACGGCGACGGCGGCGATCGCCTTCGACGCCGAGTACAGGCAGAACGGTGTGGCTGCGGTGATCTGTTCCAGGGGAGTCCGACCATGCCCGATCGCCCGGTTCACGACGATCTGCCCGCGGTGGCGTACGCAGAGCTGTACTGCCGGCTGTGTTCCGCCCGCGTACCAGTGCTGCGCCGCGTCCCAGATGCGCGTCGTCGACTCCGGGGGACCGGCGGGGTCCTCGTCGCCGATCCACGTCCGCGATGCGAGGTCATCCCTGCTGAGCGAGTCCGGTGGGTGAATGCGGCCGCGGGGTGTGGAGTCGACCGCCGGGGCGCTAGGGTCATGATCGAAGTAGAACACGTTTCAATTCCTTGGAGGTTCCATGTTCGAGTGGTCCGACGAAGACCGGATGGTGCAGGACGCCGTCCGCGGTTTCATCGACAAAGAAGTGCGTCCGCATGTCGATGAACTCGAGAGCGGGAAACTCCCGCCGTACGACATCATCCGCAAGCTCCTGTCGACTTTCGGCATGGATTCGATGAACGCCGAGAATCTGGAGAAAGAACTCGCGGCGCAGGAGGCGGGGGAGACCAAGCCCGCAGGCGGCGGATCGAACACGCTGGCCAGTTCCATGTTCTTGATCCTCAACATGGAGATGGCCGGAGTCTCGCTCGGCACCATCGCGTCGATGGGCGTCTCGATGGGTCTCACCGTCTCGACCATCCGCAGTCGCGGAACACTCGCGCAGAAGAAGCGCTGGCTGCCCGAACTCGTGACCATGGAGAAGGTCGGCGCCTGGGCCATCACCGAGCCCGACAGCGGTTCGGACGCACTCGGCGGCATGAAGACCACTGTCCGACGCGACGGGGACGACTACATCCTCAAGGGCAACAAGACGTTCATCACGAACGGCCCGTACGCGGACACCATCGTCGTGTTCGCCAAGCTCGACGAGGGCGACGGCACGCCGATGCGCGACCGGAAGGTCCTCACCTTCGTGCTCGACGCGGGCATGGAGGGACTCACGCTCGGCAAACCGTTCAAGAAGATGGGCATGATGAGCTCGCCCACCGGCGAACTGTTCTTCGACAACGTGCGCGTCTCGCGCGACCGTTTGCTCGGCGAGACCGAGGAGACCGGCGACCGCAGTGGAGGCGACAACGCGAAGGCGGGCTTCACCGCTGAGCGCATCGGCATCGCCGCGCTCTCGCTCGGCATCATCAACGAGGCGCAGAGACTCTCCATCGAGTACGCGAAGACGCGGACGCTGTGGGGCCAGGAGATCGCGAAGTTCCAGTTGATCCAGCTCAAGCTCGCCGAGATGGAGGTGGCGCGCCTGAATGTCCAGAACATGCTGTTCGTCGCCATCGAGGCTGCTCAGGCCGGCAAGCCTCCGACACTCGCGCAGGCGTCGGCGATGAAGCTCTACTCCTCGCGCGCGGCGACGGAAGTCGCCATGGAAGCGGTTCAACTGTTCGGAGGAAACGGCTACATGGCCGAGTACCGGGTGGAGCAACTGGCCCGTGACGCGAAGTCCCTGATGATCTACGCCGGATCCAACGAGATCCAGGTGACCCATGTAGCCAAGGGGTTGCTTCAGGGCTGAGCGGGGGCGGGCAAAATTGTGCCAGCTTCTTGATCAAGATGACGGATTTCACCTTCGTGACCGTACGGTGACATGAATCTCTCGTTCTATCGATCAACTGGAGCTCGTGCACGTGAACCCCTCCGTGACCTCTCTTTCGCGCCGGACGGCCGCTGCGGTCCTGACCACCGCGGCGGC
>JASLJL010000214.1 GCA_030152405.1 Gordonia sp. (in: high G+C Gram-positive bacteria)
CCTCGTCTGCAGGCGCTCACTCTGGTCGACGGCCGATACGTCGGCGAGTGGGTCACCGGGACCTGCACGTCCGACGTGCCGTTCCCGGTGACCCACTCGCCGACGTATCGGCCGTCGACCAGAGTGAGCGCCTGCAGACGAGGCGTCCCGTCGAGGTCGACTATCCAGTAGTTCGGAATCCCGGCCTCGGCGTACTCGAAACGTTTGAGCACGAGGTCGACGCGTCGCGTTCCGGGCGACAGGATCTCCACCGCGAGTAGAACATCGGCGGCCGTGAGCATCGAGGCGTCGTCGTTCTCGCGGATGACGACGACGTCCGGCACCCGGACGGTCGCGGGTGTCCGCGAGTCGATGACGACGTCGGGCTCCGCCACCGCGGTGAACTCAGGTGGCGCTTGCGCGAGGAGGCTCGCACCGAGCTTCGTCAACGCCTTCTGGTGAATCAGCCGTGGCCTCGGCGACACGATCAGGACCCCCTCCTGAAGTTCTGACCGCACGGACGTGTCCTCCCCCAAGGCACGCCACTGCTCCAGGGACATCAACTCGTTGTGTCGTGAAGCGAGGGTCATGGTCCCGAGTCTAGGCCCGATGGACGATCGGGCCCAGGAACTGTCCACAGGTCAGAACGCCGCCGGAACATCGAGGGCGTCGGCGCCGTTGGACAGGACATGGCTGCTGATGACATCGAATACCGAATCGAACACGACACGATGGGTGAGGTGCGGGTGCCCGCGGCCGCGCTCTGGCGGGCGCAGACCCAACGTGCCGTGGAGAACTTCCCGATCAGTTTCCGGCCGCTGGAACGGCCGCAGATCAGGGCTCTCGGTCTGCTGAAGGCCGCGACCGCCCAGGTGAATCACGACCTCGGTCTGCTCGACGCCCAGAAGGCCGACGCGATCGTCGCGGCCGCCCGCGAGATCGCCGACGGAGTCCACGACGATCAGTTCCCGATCGACGTGTTCCAGACCGGGTCGGGGACGAGCTCGAACATGAACACGAACGAGGTGATCGCGTCGATCGCCGATCAGAACGGGGTCAGTGTTCATCCGAACGACGACGTCAACATGTCCCAGAGCTCCAACGACACCTTTCCGACCGCCACCCACGTCGCCGCTACCGAAGCCGTTGTTCGAGAACTGATTCCGGCGCTGGAGCAGCTACACGGCGCGCTCGCCGACAAGTCGTCGGAGTGGCGGACGGTCGTGAAGTCCGGTCGCACGCACTTGATGGACGCCGTCCCGGTGACGTTGGGGCAGGAGTTCGGCGGCTACGCCCGGCAGGTCGAGGCGGGCGTCGAACGTCTGCGCGCGACGCTGCCGCGCGTCGGTGAACTGGCCATCGGCGGAACGGCGGTCGGCACCGGACTGAATGCTCCTGACGGTTTCGGCACCAAGGTCGTCGAGAAGCTCGTCGAACTGACCGGCGTCGAGGAGCTGAGTCTCGCCACCGACAACTTCGAGGCGCAGGCGGCGCGCGACGGACTCGTCGAACTGTCCGGGCAGCTCAAGACGGTCGCCGTCTCTCTGACGAAGATCGCCAACGACGTCCGCTGGATGGGGTCGGGGCCGCTCACCGGTCTCGGCGAGATCGCCCTCCCTGACCTCCAGCCCGGCAGCTCGATCATGCCTGGCAAGGTGAATCCGGTCCTCCCCGAGGCGGTCACTCAAGTCGCGGCACAGGTGATCGGGAACGACGCCGCCGTCACCTGGGGCGGCGGAAACGGAGCCTTCGAGCTGAACGTCTACATCCCGATGATGGCGCGCAACGTGCTCGAGTCGATCACCCTGCTCGCCAACGTGTCGCGGCTGTTCGCCGACCGGTGCATCAGCGGTCTCGTCGCCCACGAGGACCGCCTGCGCACGCTGGCGGAGTCGTCACCGTCGATCGTGACCCCGCTCAACTCGGCGATCGGCTACGAAGAGGCCGCCGCAGTCGCGAAGGAGGCGCTGCGTGAGGGCAAGACCATCCGGCAGACGGTGATCGATCGTGGGTTGATCGGGGACAAGCTGTCTCTGGAGGAGCTCGACGCCCGGCTCGACGTCCTCAAGATGGCGAACGTCGACCGGCAGCGCTGACCAGCCTGCTCCTCGAGCGGAGTCGAGAGGTGACTCGACTCCGCTCAGACGTTCAGGGAGGCGTTCAGCGTTCCTACGACCGCACGCGGATGCCGCTGATCGGCACGTTGACGGTCCCCGAGGGATCGGTGAAGAAGTCGTTGCCCTTGTCGTCGACGACGATGAAGGCGGGGAAGTTCTCGACCTCGATCTTCCAGACGGCCTCCATGCCGAGTTCGGGGTACTCGATCACTTCCTGGCTCTTGATGCAGTCGAGGGCCAGGCGTGCGGCGGGGCCGCCGATGGAACCGAGGTAGAAGCCGCCGTGGGTGTCGCACGCCGTGGTGACCTGCTTGGAGCGGTTGCCCTTCGCGAGCATCACCATCGAGCCGCCCGCCGCCTGGAACTGTTCGACGTAGCTGTCCATGCGTCCGGCGGTGGTCGGTCCGAACGAACCCGACGCCATGCCTTCGGGGGTCTTGGCGGGCCCGGCGTAGTACACCGGGTGATTCTTGAGGTACTCGGGCATCGGCTGGCCCGAGTCGAGGAGATCCTTGATCTTGGCGTGCGCGATGTCGCGGGCGACGACCAGTGGGCCGGTCAGCGACAGGCGGGTCTTCACCGGGTGCTTGGTCAGTTCGGCGAGGATGTCGGCCATCGGCTGGTTGAGATCGATGTCGACGACCTCGCCGCCTGCGATGTCCTCGGCGACGCCCGCATCGGGCATGTACTGCGCGGGGTCGGTCTCGAGCTGTTCGAGGAACACGCCGTCGGCGGTGATCTTGCCGAGAGCCTGGCGGTCGGCCGAGCACGACACGGCGATCGCGACAGGGCACGACGCACCGTGGCGGGGGAGGCGGACCACGCGCACGTCATGGCAGAAGTACTTGCCGCCGAACTGGGCGCCGATGCCGAAGGACTGAGTCAGTTTGAAGACCTCGTCCTCCAACTCGGTGTCGCGGAAGCCGTGCGCCGCCATCGAGCCTTCGGTCGGCAGATTGTCCAGGTAGTGGGCGGAGGCGTACTTCGCGGTCTTGAGTGCGAACTCGGCCGACGTTCCGCCGATGACCACGGCCAGGTGGTACGGCGGGCAGGCAGCGGTGCCCAGCGAGCGGATCTTCTCGTCCAGGAACTCGAGCATGCGCTTCGGGTTCAGGATCGCCTTGGTCTCCTGGAACAGGAACGACTTGTTGGCGGAGCCGCCGCCCTTGGCCATGAACAGGAACTTGTACTCGGGGCCCTTGGGGCCCTGCTCGGTCGCGTAGATCTCGATCTGAGCCGGCAGGTTGGTGCCGGTGTTCTTCTCGTCGTACGTCGTGATCGGCGCGAGCTGTGAGTAACGCAGGTTGAGCTTGGTGTACGCGTCGTACACGCCGCGGCTGATCACCTCGCCGTCGTCGACGCCGGTGAGGACGCCTTCGCTCTTCTTGCCCATGACGATGGCCGTGCCGGTGTCCTGACACATCGGCAGGACGCCGCCTGCCGAGATGTTGACGTTCTTCAGCAGATCGAGCGCGACGAAGCGGTCGTTGCCCGACGCCTCCGGGTCGTCGATGATCTTGCGGAGCTGGCGCAGGTGCGCGGGACGCAGGTAGTGGCTGATGTCGTGCATCGCCTCGGAGGTGAGCCGCTGGATCGCTTCGGGCTCCACCTTCAGGAACTTCTGACCGTCCACCTCGAACGTCGAGACGCCCTCGGTGGTCACCAGACGATAGGGAGTGTCGTCCTGGTTTGCCGGGAGGAGATCCGAGTAGAGGAATTCGGGGGCCGATGCAGATTCGCTCACGGGACGCATGGTATCGCCCGCATACGGCGAGGTCGGAGTAAGGATGCCCTATTTTCCTCGAAGTGAGTGGAATAAGCGCTGGTCGTCGGGGGCGTGAAGATCCCGTGAAGATCCGTCGTCCCGCGCTGCGACGCCCGAAATCCGGTGTTATACAGAGCCATGTGACAGTCACCGAGACCCGCCCGGATTCAGGCACCGCGACCCTCGCGGCAGGCTCGGAGGGCACGGCGCCACCCGCCCGTGCGCGGCGGAGTCGTCGATATCTCGTAGTCATCCTCGGCGCCTGGGGTCTCGCGATGCTCGCGGCCCGCATCGGGGTCCCCGCGCCCGCCTTGCTGGCGGCGATCGCGCTCGGCGTGGTGCTCCGTCTGTCCGGCGCCAGGGAGGTGGACGTGCCGAAGGACGTCAGCAAGTGGACGCAGGCGTTCATCGGCGTGATGCTCGGCGGCTATCTGCACACCGACGCGATCCGTGCGGTCGGCCCGGCGTTGATCCCGTTTCTGC
>JASLJL010000220.1 GCA_030152405.1 Gordonia sp. (in: high G+C Gram-positive bacteria)
GTTTTCCGTCCGCCTCGAGAGACATCGAGCGGTGCACGCGACCAACGCTGATGAGCTTCCACGCGACCACCCCGTTGACGACCGTCGCGACGACCGAGATCACCAGACCGATCCCGACTGACTCCAACTCCTGCGGGTTGACGAGCCGCTCGACGGCGGTGAACAGGATGAAGCCGGCGGCGATCACGATCATGACGCCTTCGACGACCGCCGAGAGGTACTCGCTCTTGGTGTGGCCGAAGTTGTGGTCGTCGTCGGACGGGCGGGCGGCGACTCGCAGTGCGACGAACGCGCCGCCCGCGGCGACCAGGTTGACGACCGACTCGGCGGCGTCCGACAGCAGGCCGACCGAGCCGGTGATCCACCAGGCCGTGGTCTTCAGGGCGATGGTGACGACGGCCGCCACGATGCTGACCAGCGCCCATCTGCTGAGGTCTCTGCGCTCACTCACCCGTCGATGGTCCCACCTACGAGGGTCATTCGCGCGCGCTACGGCGCGCGGCGGCGACGTTACGGTCGTGTGCACATCGTGATGGAGGAGGACTCGTGATCGTGAATCCCGCGCACCGCAGAGTCGATACGACCGGCCCGTTCCGCGCCGACATCGGCGTCGCGGTCGTCGGAACGGCCACGGCCGCCGGCGCTCATCTCCTCCCCTGGTACGTGTCCGTCGCTCACCCGACGACGACGGTGAACGGATTCGGCCAGGCCAGCGAACCCGGCTTCGTGGCGAGCGCCAATCACCTGCAGTGGATGATCGCCGTCGCCACGATCGGCGCGCTCATGGTGATAGCGGCACGCGTCACCGGTAGGACGGACGACGCGTGGCGGCACGCTGCCACCGTCGTCGCCGCACTCGCCGCGACGGGCGCGGCGTTCTCACTCCTCGCGGTCCCAGATGGGATGGTGCAGGCCGACGGCGTCTGGGTGGCCGCCGCGGGCGCCGTCACGATCGCCGTCGGCGCGGTGCTGCTCCGCCGGAACGCGACCTGACCGTTTCGCACCCGTTCGCCGCCGGGAACAGGCACGATGGAGTCATGCTCGACGAGTTGAACTCCCAGGCACGCGCCCTCTACGACGCAGGCGACTTCACTCATGCGCTCGCCGACTACTCGGTCCTCCGCGAGATCCGTTCCCGCCGCGAGGGCCCCTACTCGGTGAAGTACCTTGCGGCTCTTCACGACTGCGTGCGCTGCATGTCGCACCTGAGCCTGTGGGACGACTCGAACCTGTTGTGCAGCGAGCTGCACGCCAAGTACGTGCGGACGCACGGTCGCGGCGGCACCGACACCGTCGACGTGGCACGTCACTGGGCGTGGGCGATGGTCCACCTCGATCAGGCCGATCACGTCGCCGCCCTCTGCGTGACGACGGCCGACGCCATGTGGGACTCGGATCTCTCCGGCGCGGACCGCCTCCTGGGGGCCGCGGCCGCTCAGTCGCCGCGGTCGGCCGAGCTGGCCGGAACCGGACTGATCGACGGCGTCGCGCTACGGCACGCCGCCGACCTCGTCGCGGGACTCAATCGATGGAGTCAGCAGCTCCTCGACGCCCCCGCGAGGACGTCGGTCACCGAGCACAATCTCGCTCCGGCCGACTGACCGTCAGTCGACGGACGCGACCGCCTCGGTCTCGCGCTTGCGCGGAAGGGTCAGCAGAGTCGCGACGCTGACCGCGATCAGCATCACCGCGAGGACCCACAGGATCGTCGACAGGGTGTAGACGGCGGGCAGGACGATCATCGCGATACCTGCGCCGATCGAGATGACACCGGACAGGATGACCAGCCAGCGCGGGACGAGGAAGTTCGCGAGCCGCATCTCGAGGAGGTCCTGCAGGCCCCCGAAGATCCAGCCGACACCGATGAAGATGCCGAGCAGCGTCAGCGACTCCGCCGGATTCAGGATCGACAGGACACCCGCCGCCAGCACGATGCCGCCGAACGCCCCGAGCACCGCGCGCAGCACGAACGGCGCCTCGGTGGTGGCGAACGCGAGGAACAGGCGCAGCAGGCCGGCGACGACGAGCGAGACGCCGAAGAGGACGGCCACCACCGTCAGGGTCGCGCCGGGCCACACGAGGGCCGCGATGCCGAGCGCGATGCCGACGACGGACGAAACGAGCAGGAACGAGCGCAGCGCGTTCACCGCGTTGTCCGGGAGAGCGGGCGTTGCCGGGAGAACAGTCATGGGGCAAGACTACTGGGCACGCACCGACCGGCACGGCTTCTTTCGCCGAGCCCGCGAGCCGCCGGCGCGGAGGCGGGCGTAACGTCGGATCGCATGTCGACGCAGTCCTATTTCACGCACTCCGAATCCGGGCGTGTGCTCCCGACGACGATGGCGTTGAGCCTGTGGGGCCCGGACGCGTTGAACGGTCCCGCAGTGTGCGGTCTCGCCGCCTTCGCAGCCGAGCGCGATCACGGTCGCGAAGGCTGGCTGCCTGCACGTTTCACCCTGGAACTGTTCAAGTCGGCGCGGCGTCTCCCGACGAGTCTGCGCACTGAGGTGCTGCGCGACGGGCGTCGCATCAGGGTGGTGCAGGTGAGCGTCCGACAGCACGAGGGCGACGACGAGACGGGCGTCCTCGTCGCACAGGGCAACACGGTGTTCCTCAAGCAGGGCGACAACCCGCCGGGTGCGCGCTGGTCGCGTCCCGTCGTCGACTACGACTTGCCGCAGACCGACCCCGACGACCTCCACACGTGGTTCTACAACGACGAACTCGGATGGGGTTCGGATATGGCCGCCTACCAGAACGGGGGACGCCGACGGCTGTGGAGTCGACCGATCAACGTGCTGCCCGACGTCCCGCTGACCCCGTTCCAGCGGGCGGCCATCTCGGCCGAGGGAACCAGCCTGTCGACCAACTGGGGCGACGGCGGCATCGGCTTCATCAACGGCGACCTGACCGTCGCTCTCAGCAGGCTGCCCGTCGGCGATCGCCTCGGCGTCGAATCCGATCACCATCTCGAGGACGCCGGCGTCTCGGCCGGCAGCTCGACGCTGTTCGACGAGCACGGCCCCTACGGGATCGGCCTGGTGACCGCCGTCGACAACACCCGAGCCATGATCGACTTCACCAAGGTGCTGCCCGCCTCGGTGTACAAGGGCGACGGACCGTTCACGCCCGACGGTGTGCGACGCGGAGACGACCGCAACGTCTGACCTCTATCGTTGAGGCATGCGCATCGGAGCCCACCTTCGTCAGGACGAGAACCCCGTCGCCACCGCCAATGAGCTCGGCATCGACATCTTCCAGATGTTCGTCACCGACCCGCAGAGCTGGAAGAAGCCCGAGGTCCATCCCCACGCCGAGGAGATCCGGAACTCGGCGATCGACGTGGTCGTGCACTCGAGCTACCAGATCAACGTCGCGAGTCTGAACAACCGACTGCGGATGCCCTCGCGCAAAGCCGTCGAGCAGCAGGCCGCGGCGGCGAAGGACCTCGGCGCCATCGGTCTCGTCGTCCACGGCGGACACCTGCGCGACGGCGAGGACGCGGCCGCAGGCTTCGAGAACTGGCGCAAACTCTTCGAGCGGCAGGCCGACAAGGGCGGATTCGGCGTCCCGATCCTCATCGAGAACACCGCGGGCGGCTCCCACGCGATGGCCCGAACCCTCGAATCGATCGAGCGGCTGTGGGACGCGGTCGGCGACTTCGACGAGGCCGGTTTCTGCCTCGACACCTGCCACGCGTGGGCGGGCGGCGAGGATCTCGTCGGCCTGGTGGAAAGGATCAAGGCGATCACCGGTCGAATCGACCTCATCCACTTGAACAATTCGCGCGACGAGTTCGACTCCGGCCGAGACCGTCACGCGAACATCGAATCCGGTCACATCGCGCCCGACGTCCTGGTGGAGTTGATGAAGACGGCGGGTGCTCCCGGCGTTCTCGAGACGCCGTCCGACGGCGTCGCCGCCGATCTCGAGTATCTGCGGGCGCAGTAGCCTCTCGACGTCGCTCGAGGAGCGGGAAGGGACATCGCTCGGGGGGCGAGAGGGGCATCGCCCGGGCCGGGGGCGGACGGGACGCTTGCAGTTGTTAGCGGCGCCACAGTGCCGGCCGGTTGTTCCGGCCGCGAGCGAGAGATATTCTGTCAATAGTTACCGGCAAGTAACATGTCCGGTCAGCCCCAGCCACCTCACCGGTTAGGAAGAACCATGGGCCATTACAAGTCCAACCTCCGCGATCTCCACTTCAACCTCTTCGAGATGTACGAGCTCGACAAGGTCCTCGAGACCGGCGCGTTCGGCGACCTCGACCACGACACCGCAGTCGACATGCTCCGCGAGGTCAAGGCCCTGTCCGAGGGCGTCATCGCCGACTCGTTCGTCGACGCCGATCGCAACCCGCCGGTCTTCGACCCGAGCGACCACAGCGTCACGATCCCCGAGAGCTTCAAGAAGAGCTACAACGCCCTCATCGAAGCAGGCTGGGACAAGGTCGGCGTCGACGAGGAGCTGGGCGGCCTGCCCGCTCCGCGTTCGCTGTACTGGGCCATCGGCGAGATGATCCTCGGCGCCAACCCGCCGATCTTCATGTACGCCGCCGGTTCGGGCTTCTCGAACATCTTCTACGACAACGGCACGGACGAGCAGAAGAAGTGGGCCGCGATCTGCTCCGAGCGCGGCTGGGGCGCCACCATGG
>JASLJL010000254.1 GCA_030152405.1 Gordonia sp. (in: high G+C Gram-positive bacteria)
AGCGCTCGCACGCTCGAGGATCGGCCGGGCGTCGTCGAAGCCGTACTTGAGCATGCCGGAGTAGTCGGCGTGTCCGGGACGGGGGCGCGTCAGGGCGGCGTTCCGCGCGCTGCCTGCGAGTTCGTCCTCGTCCACCGGGTCTGCCGACATGACCTTCTCCCACTTCGGCCACTCGGTGTTGCCGATCTCGACGGCGATCGGACCGCCGAGGGTGGTGCCGTGGCGCACGCCGCCGATGACGGTCACCTCATCGGCCTCGAACTTCATGCGGGCACCGCGGCCGTAGCCGAGACGACGACGCGCCAATTGTTCGGCGATGTCCGAGGTGGTGATCTCCACCCCCGCAACCATGCCCTCGACCAGGGCCACCAGGGCCGGTCCATGTGATTCTCCGGCAGTCATCCAACGCAGCACAGGTCAATTGTTCCAGAAGCCCCGACGACGCCGGTGACCAGCCATGCCAACGTGACCGCCACGAGCGCCGGTCCGTGTGCCGCCCGTCGCGTCCGGCGCACGGCGAGGACACCCGCCGAGACGATCGCGGCCCCGACCACCGCGAGGGCCGCAGCCCCGGGATCTGCGATCAGACCGCCGCAGACGACCGCCAGTTTCACGTCTCCGCCACCGCAGAGACCACGGGCGAAGGCCGCCGCGTACGGGAGCGCGCACACCGCCGCGGCGACGACGACCACCGGCGTGCCCGCACTCGTCCACGCCACCGCTCCGATCGCCGGAAACGTCAAGAGGTTCGGGATGCGCCCGGTGCGGGCGTCGACGACAGCGCACAGCACAATCACACCGCTGAGGACGATCATCATGCTCGTCAGCATCGCCCGAGATCGTCGAACTGACCAGGACGGTGTCCACAGGCGCCGCGCGGGCGCCGAGATAGGAAAACGCTCAGGGCAGGGAGGCGCCGACCGCGGCCGCCATCGCAGCCTTCGGTGCGGGACGCCCGGTGAACTGCTCCACCTGGCTGAACGCCTGATTGAGCAGCATCACGATGCCGCCGACCACGACGCCGCCCGACGACTCCACGGCGCGAGCGAGCGGTGTGGGCCACGGATCGTAGATCACGTCGACGACTCGTCTGGAGAGTGCGACGGCGTCGGCGATCGTGGCGGCGCCCGGTGCGGGCACCGTCGAGATCGTCACATCGGCCTCCGCGCACTCGGCGCGCACCGCCGCCGATTCGAAATCCACCACCCGCGCGGACACGGACAGCCGCTCGGCGAGATCGAGCACGCCACGCGCTCGACCTGCGTCGCGCGCGACGACGGCCACATCGGTGACGCCTGCGTCGGCCAGGGCGGCGAGCGCCGGCAGTGCGGTTCCGCCCGCTCCCACGATCACCGCGCGCGTCGCGGCGTCGGGGAGCCCGACCTGCCCGAGCGCGCCTGCGACGCCGTCGACGTCGGTGCAGTCGGCCCGCCAACCGTCCGACGTGCGGACCAGTGTGTTCGCCGAACCGATCAGCTCCGCGCGCGGAGTGCGCACATCGGCGAACGCCAACGCCGCGAGCTTGCAGGGCATCGTCACCGAGAAGCCGACCCACTCGACGCCCGCGTTCCCGACCCGGGCGGGAAGTTCGTCCGCGGTGGTCTCCAGCGCGTCGTAGGTCCACCCCTCCAACCCGAGCGCGGCGTAGGCGGCGCGATGCAGGTCGGGTGACCGGGAATGTCCGACCGGCGACCCGAGAACGGCCGCCTTACTCACAGTTGACCGTCAGGAGCTTGTTCGTGCAGGCCACCTGCCGGTTCTTCTTGTGCTGACCGAAGGTCTTCGCGAAGAGCGTCGTGCCCTTGTTGTCGACGGTGACGAAGTACAGCCAATCGCCCGGCGTCGGATTCTCCGTCGCGGACAGCGCCCGCTCCCCGACCGCGCCGATCGGCGTGAGCGGCAGACCGTCGTGGTGATAGGTGTTCCACTTGTTGTCGTCCATGAACGAGTCGCCGTGGACGTCGATGTTGGCGATCGCCGCGGTGTAGTTCACCGTCGAGTCCATCTGCAGCTTGATGTTCTGGTCGAGTCGATTCATGATCACCCGGGCGACCTTCGGGAAGTCGTCCTCGTGCTGCGCCTCCGCCTCGACGATCGACGCGATCGTCAGCATGTCGTACGGCGACTTCCCGCCGTCGGACCCGCTGAGCAGTCCCCAGGCGGTGAAGCGGGCGACGCTGCGGGTGATGAGGTCCTTCAGGATGCCCTGTGCGTCGAGGCGGGGATCGACGTCCTCCCACGCCCCGGACGCGATGAGGCCCTCGAGGCGACGGTGATCACCGGTCAGCTCCTTGACCTTGGCCGACGCCCACTCCGGCACCCCCAACGACTCCGGCGTCGCCTTCGCGGCGGCCTCGGTGAGCTGTTCGACGGTGACACCGTACTGACGATCGTCGGTGGAGAACGTGGTCGCCTTCGAGATCATCTGGAAGAGGCCGGGGCGGGTGGTGCCGTCGGAACTCTTCTTCGAATCGAGCTGGAGTCCTTCGGGGACCACGAACCGTCCGACCCGCTTGTCGGCGCCCGACATCATGTCCAGTGCGGCCTTGGCCGAGAGTCCCTTGGGAAGGTTGTAGAAACCCGCCGAGACGCCCGCACCGCCCTCTGCCGCGTCGACGAAGGCCCGCTGACTGCCGACGACTCCCGCGTCGGCGAGCGTGGTGCCCACGTCGCGGATCGCGGCGTCGGCCGGGACCTCGACGAGAACCGACCCGGAGCCGGTGGTGCTGCTGAAGTCGGTGCGCGAATCGAACACGCCCAGCCACTTGAGGCCGAGACCGCCGAGCACCAGCACGGCGACCAGGACGAGCGCCCCGATCACCAGCAGCAGACGACGGTTCTTCCGCCGGTCGGGCATCGCACCGCCGTGCACCGGGATCTCCCCGGTGTCGGCGTCATCGTCACGGGACTCGAGGATGTCGGGCGCGGGGGGCGTGTACACGGGTCGGGCGTGCACCGGCTCCGTCGCCGCGGCGCTCGGAGCCTCGTCGAGCACGTCGAACGTCGGCTCAGGGCTGCGGACCGGCTCGGGGTCGCGGACCGGTTCTGGGTTGCGGACCGGTTCCGGCAGGCGCGGGGCGGGCGAGGCGAACAGCTGATCATCGGTGCCCGTGACCGGGGCCTCCGGTGTCGGTGCCGGCGCATGCGGTTCGGCGAAACGCATCATCGGCTCCGGGGAAGCATCGCGGTAGCGGACCTCGAAGTACGGCGACGGCGCTCCCTGCTGCGGCTCCGGCGTCCGGTACTCGATCGTGGGATCGGGCAGCTCGCTCTCCACACGCACGATCGGGATGCTGCCGGTGGTCGTCGGGTCGCCCGGTCCACGTCGGCGCCTGCGCCGGTTGCCCGCCTGCACCGCCGACGGATCGGCGAAGAAGCGACGAGGATCGGGGGCGCCCGGCGTCCCCTCGTTCGCATGGCGGGGCCGGGAGTCGTCCCCGGGGCGGGGCGTACGGTCCTGGTCGGTCATGTCGGTCGATCCTCCTCATAGCGGCGCGCGTCAACGACGGGCGTCCAGCCATCCCTGCAGAATTGCCACAGCCGCGGCCTGGTCGACGACGGCGCGCGCATCCTTCGCGTTGACGCCACTGGCGCGCAGCGCGGTCGTCGCAGTGACCGTCGTCAGTCGTTCATCGTGGTATTCGACGCCCACGTCGGGCGCACCGTCGCGTCCGCGCAGCGCGGCCTCGAGTCGATCGCCGAACGCGCGAGCCGCCTCGACGGCCGGTCCGTCGGTGTTGCGGAGCGTCCTGGGCAGCCCGACGACCACACCGATCGCCTCGTACTCGTCGACGATGGCCACCACGCGCTCGACGTCGCCGTCGTGCTTGGTGCGTTGCACGGTCTCCACCGGCGTGGCGAGGATCCCGTCGGGGTCGCACACGGCGACTCCGACACGGACGCTCCCCACGTCGATCGCGACGCGCCGCCCTCGGGGCGTGATCATCGGCCCCCGACGACGTCGCGAAGACGCGTCAATGCGGCGTCGACACCCGCCGCATCGGTGCCCGAGCCCTGCGCGAGGTCGGGTTTGCCGCCACCGCGACCGGCGACGAGCGGCGCGATCTCCTTGACCACGTCACCCGCCTTGATGCCCGCGGCCCGTGCGGCGTCGGTGGTGCCGACCGCGAACGGGACCTTGTCCCCGTCCGCTGAGAAGAGAGCGACCACCGCGTTCCGGTCGGCCACGCGACCGCGCAGATCGGTGACCAGCGTGCGGAGGCCGTTGGCGTCCACCCCGTCGGCCACCCGACCGGCGACGACGAGCGTGTCGCCGACCGTCTGAGCCTGATCGATGAGACCGGAGACGGCGGCACGCGCCTGCTCGGCCTTCACCGCTTCGAGCGCCTTCTCGGCGTCGCGGAGTTTCGTGACGAGCTGGTCGACCCGACCGGGGACCTGCTCGGACGGCACCTTCAGAGTCGACGCGAGACCTGCCATGAGCGCACGCTCCTTCGACAGGTACCGGAACGAGTCCATGCCGACGTAGGCCTCGACACGTCGAACACCCGAACCGACCGACGACTCGCCGATCACCGTGATCGGGCCGATCTGGGCCGAGCTGCCGACGTGCGTGCCGCCGCACAGTTCCATCGAGAAGGGTCCGCCGATCTCGACCACGCGCACGCGGTCGCCGTAGTTCTCGCCGAAGAGCGCCATCGCGCCCATCGCCTTCGCCTTGTCCAAGTCGGTTTCGAAGATGTTGACTCCGAAGTTGGCCTCGACGGCTTCGTTGCTGATCTGCTCGATCTGCTCCCGCTGGGCGTCGGTGAGACCGTTGCCGGAGTGGAAGTCGAACCGCAGATAGCCGGGACGGTTCAAGGAGCCGGCCTGGGTCGCGGTCGGTCCGAGCACCTGCCGGAGCGCGGCGCCGACCATGTGAGTGCCCGAGTGTCCCTGGGTGGCGCCGTGCCGCCACGCGGCGTCCACGCTGGCGAGCACGTCGGCGCCCTCGGTGATCTCGCCTTCGTCGACGACCACCCGGTGCAGCCACACCTGCTTGCCGACCTTCTGCACGTCCTTGACCGCCAGCCGCACGCCGTCGGAGGTCGTGATGACTCCCTGATCGGCCATCTGACCGCCGGACTCGGCGTACAGCGGGCTGCGATCGAGGATCACCTCGAGTTCGGTGCCGGGCACCGCCGAGCGCACCCGCTCGCCGCCCGCGACGAGACCGAGCACCCTGGCCTCGGAGACGAGCTCGTCGAATCCGGTGAACACGGTCGGGCCGCGGTCGAGGAACTCCCGGTACACGGTCTGATCGGCGTGCGAGGCCTTGCGCGACGAGGCGTCCGCCTTCGCACGACGTCGCTGTTCCGCCATCAGCTCGGTGAATCCGTCACGATCCACGTCGAGACCGGCCTCGGCGGCCATCTCGAGGGTCAAGTCGATCGGGGAACCGTACGTGTCGTGCAGGGCGAAGGCGTCGTCGCCGCTGATCTGCGACCGTCCGGACGCCTTGGTGGAGTCGGCTGCCTCGGAGAACAGCT
>JASLJL010000306.1 GCA_030152405.1 Gordonia sp. (in: high G+C Gram-positive bacteria)
TCGGCTACGCCCCCGGACAGCAGGACGCGTGGGCCAAGATCCCCGACTCGGCGCCCGACGACGTCCGCGACCTCGCATCGCAGATCTCGTCGATGCCGCGTCACCTCGGCATCCACTCCGGAGGCATGGTGATCTGCGACCGCCCGATCGCCGACGTGGTCCCCACCGAATGGGCGCGGATGCCGGGACGCAGCGTGCTGCAGTGGGACAAGGACGACTGCGCCGCCGTCGGCCTCGTCAAATTCGATCTCCTCGGACTGGGAATGCTGTCGGCGTTGCATTATGCGATCGACCTGGTCCACGAGCACAAGGGGATCGACGTGGACCTGGCCCGCCTCGATCTCGGGGAGGAGGCCGTCTACGACATGTTGTGCCGCGCCGACTCGATCGGCGTGTTCCAGGTGGAGTCGCGCGCGCAGATGGCGACCCTCCCGCGGTTGAAGCCGCGGACGTTCTACGACCTCGTCGTCGAGGTCGCGCTGATCAGGCCCGGGCCCATCCAGGGCGGATCGGTGCACCCGTACATCCGACGCCGCGACGGCAAGGAGAAGGTGACGTTCGATCACCCGTCGATGGAGAAATCGCTGGGTCGCACCCTCGGCATCCCGCTGTTCCAGGAGCAGATGATGCAGGTGGCGGTCGACGTCGCGGGTTTCGACGCGAGTGAGGCAGACCAGCTCCGACGCGCGATGGGCTCCAAGAGGTCGCCGGAGCGGATGGAACGTCTGAAGCGGCGGTTCTACGACGGGATGCGGGAGAAGAACGGCATCGTCGGGGAGACGGCCGATCGCATCTACGAGAAGATGGCGGCGTTCGCCAACTTCGGGTTCCCCGAGAGCCATTCGCAGAGCTTCGCGTCGATCGTCTTCTACTCGTCGTGGTTCAAGCTGCATCATCCCGCGGCGTTCTGCGCGGCGCTGTTGCGAGCCCAGCCGATGGGCTTCTACTCCCCGCAGAGCCTCGTCGCCGACGCCCGCCGACACGGCGTCGAGGTGCATCGACCGGACGTCAACCGTTCGCTGTCGTACGCGTCGCTGGAGAACGATGGGCTCGACGTGCGGATCGGTCTGGCCGCGGTGAAGGGACTGTCGGACGAGGTGGCGCAACGGATCGTCGACGCGCGAGACGCCGGCGGCCCGTTCACCTCGGTCGCCGACCTGTCGCGGCGCGCCGAACCCAGCCTCGCGCACTTGGAGGCGCTCGCGACGGCGGGCGCGTTCGAGGGATTCGGGCTGGATCGGCGCACCGCGCTGTGGGAGGCGGGTGCCGCCGCCGGAATGCGTGACGACCAGCTTCCCGTCGCCTCGCCTCGGTCGGCGCCGACGCTGCCCGGCATGTCCGAGGTGGAGTTGACCGCCGTCGACGCCATCTCCACCGGGATCTCACCGCGGTCCTATCCGACTCAGTACCTGCGTCCGCGCCTCGACGCGATGGGCGTGACGCCCGCCGACGGGCTCCTCGCCGTGCCCGACGGGTCGCGGGTGCTGGTCGGGGGAGCGGTGACTCATCGTCAACGCCCCGCCACCGCGTCCGGCGTGACGTTCGTGAACCTCGAGGACGAGACCGGCATGGTGAACGTCGTGTGCTCCGTCGGCCTGTGGGCGCGCTACCGCACCCTCGCGCAGACCGCGTCGGCCCTGCTGATCCGCGGAAAGGTGCAGAACGCCGAAGGTGCGGTCACCGTCGTCGCCGACCGCCTCCAGAAGCTCGACCTCAAAGTGGGCACTCGCTCGCGCGACTGGTGCTGACCGCTTCCACCGTTCCCCGAGCGAAGTCGAGGGGCCTCAACGTACCCTCGAACCGAATCACACTCACTGAGGGAAGGTGCGGGTAGCGCATGGAAGTCGTGATCGTCGATCGCCCAGAACAGGTGATGGCCGACATCGTCGAGAACGCTGTCCGGGGCGGGGCGAAGACTCTCGGTCTGGCGACCGGATCGTCGCCGCTGGCGACCTACGACGAGCTGATCCGTCGGCACCGCGACGAGGGACTCTTGTTCGCGGGCGTCAACGCAGTCCTGCTCGACGAGTATGTCGGCCTTCCGCCGACGCACCCGGAGTCGTACGCCAGGTTCATCCGCGACAAGTTCACCGACCACATCGACATCGGCGACGTCCACTCGCCCGACGGCATGGCACCGGACAGTCGGGTCGCCGCTGACGCCTACGACGCGCTGATCGCCGAGATCGGACCGGTGGACGTGCAGATCCTCGGGATCGGCAGCAATGGGCACATCGGGTTCAACGAGCCGTCGTCGTCGCTGGTCTCGCGCACCCGCATCAAGACGCTCACCGAGAAGACGCGCCAGGACAACGCCAGGTTCTTCGACTCGATGGACGAGGTCCCGATGCACGTGATCACCCAGGGCCTCGGGACCATCTGCGACGCGAAGCACCTGATCCTGGTCGCGACCGGCGAGGGCAAGGCCGCAGCGGTGGCGGCAGCAGTGGAGGGACCGCTGGCGGCTGCGTGCCCGGCGTCCGTGCTGCAGTTGCATCGTCACGCGACGATGGTCGTCGACTCGGCTGCGGCGTCTGAGTTGAAGGACGCCGACTACTACCGCTACGTCTGGGATAACAAACCCTGACGGGCGGATGCCGCTGAGATCGCTCTACTCATCGGCTCACGAAGGCGATCTGCCCCCGTGAGCCGATGAGAAGCGCCACCTCAGCGACCCTTGACGGGTTCGGGCCCAACGTATCGGGCGACGGGGCGGATGATCTTGCCTTCGGCCGCCTGCTCGAGGATGTTCGCGGTCCAGCCGACGACGCGGGCGACGGCGAAGGTCGGCGTGAACATCTGGGTCGGCAGTCCCACCTCGCTCATCAGGACGCCCGCGTAGAACTCGACGTTGGCGTACAGCCGGCGGCCCGGCTTGAGGTCGTTGATCGCCGCCTCGATCTCCGCTTCGACTGCGGTGGCCTGCCGGACGAGGGGAGTGTCGTAGCGGTCGCGGACGACCCTCTTCAGAAGTTCGGCGCGTGGGTCGTGGGTGCGGTAGACGGCGTGCCCGAAGCCCATGATCACCTCGCCCGCCTCGATCCGGGCCCGCACCCAGTCGCGGGTGTTCGCCGGGTCGCCGATCTCGTCGAG
>JASLJL010000374.1 GCA_030152405.1 Gordonia sp. (in: high G+C Gram-positive bacteria)
CGGCTACCTCATAACGAAGCCCGGCTCTACCGCGACGAACGTCGAGGGTGTGTTCGCCGCGGGCGACGTGGTCGACCACACCTACCGGCAGGCGATCACCGCGGCCGGCAGTGGATGCTCGGCCGCGATCGACGCCGAACGCTGGCTCGCCGAGCACGCCTGACCCACAGAACCTCAACCCGACAAACAAGGAGCACTTCCATGGCAGTCCACACCGTCGACGTCACCGATGCCACGTTCGCATCGGACGTCCTGGAATCCGATAAGCCCGTCCTCGTCGACTTCTGGGCGACGTGGTGCGGACCGTGCAAGATGGTCGCTCCCGTGCTCGACCAGATCGCCCGCGACAACGGCGAGAAGCTGACCGTCGCCAAGATCGACATCGACGCCAACCCCGGCGTCGCTCGCGACTTCCAGATCATGTCGATCCCGACGATGATCCTCTTCGAGAACGGCAAGCCCACCAAGACCATCCAGGGCGCCAAGCCCAAGGCCGCCATCCTGCGAGAGCTCGCACCCGTGCTCGAATAGGAGCTAACGCACAGGTCTCGATCGGCCGACATCATTTGTCGGCACCGCCGCGGACCTGAGAGAATGGGACGGTGCAGTGACGGCCGCCGATCTGCACAGGTCGGCGGCCGTCACCCTTTTGCGAACAGAAGTGGGGTTCTCCATGCCGGTATTGCGTCTGGGCGACCATGGGTCGGCAGTAGCCGAGGTCAGGGCGATCCTGGCCTCACGCGGTCTGCTCCCAGCGAGCCCGACGGCAGCACCGAGCGACGAACGGAATCCCTGGTCTCCGCCGGAGGCGGTGTTCGACGCCGCGTGTGATCGCGCGGTGCGCGCCTTCCAGCAGGACCGCGGGCTGATCGTCGACGGCGTCGTCGGCCACGCCACGTACACGGCGCTGCGCGAGGCGTCGTACACCCTCGGCAGCCGAGTACTCCTGTACCGCCTGTCGGCTCCGATGACGGGCGACGACGTCGCGACTCTCCAGTCGCGTCTGCAGAACCTCGGTTACTACCACGGGCTCGTCGACGGCCTGTTCGGCGAAGTGACCCACAATTCGGTCTGCCTGTATCAGACCGAGTACGGCCTCTCATCGGACGGCATCTGCGGCCCCGAGACGCTCCGCTCGCTCAACCGCTTGGGAACCCGCATCACCGGTGGCTCCCCGCACGCGATCCGCGAAGAGGAACACGTGCGTCGTTCCGGCCCGCAGCTCACCGGCAAGCGGATCCTCATCGATCCCGGCGCCACCGACGACACCGATGCAGCCGTCCTGTGGGATCTCGCCTCACGCCTCGAAGGACGCATGTCGGCGGCGGGCATGGAGACGTTCCTGTCGCACGACGGCAAGTCGGCCCCCACAGACGACGAGCGCGCCCGTGTCGCCAACCTGGCCGAGGTCGATCTGATGATCTCCCTTCGCGCCGGCCACTACCCGAACGAGCGGGCAAGCGGCGTCGCCACGTTCTACTTCGGTAACACGCACGGATCTTTCTCGACCATCGGACGCAACCTCGCCGGCTACATCCAGCGTGAACTCGTCGCACGCACCGACTTCCTCGATTGCCGCATTCACGAGCGGACCTGGAACATCCTGCGACTCACCCGGATGCCCGTCGTTCTCGTGGAGACCGGCTACATGACCAACCCGCACGATGCCGCCGTTCTCGCCGACGCGTCGGCCCGCGACACCATCGCCGAAGCGATCCTCGTCGCAGTGAAGCGTCTCTATCTGCTCGGCGAGAACGATCGACCGACGGGGACCTACACGTTCGCCGACCTTTTGGCGGCGGAGCGAATCACACCCATGTGATTCGGTGCGTCGATCACGACGCGCGCCCATCGTTTCCCGTGAAACACCGACGGCCCGGCTGATGTTCAGCCGGGCCGTTGTCGTATGTCTCGGAAAGAGTCGCTCACGCTGATTCACGTGAAACATCATCAACCGGGGGAGGGGAGTCAGCAGACTCCGGAACGCGCGCCTTCTGGAGCGCTCAGATCCATCGCGGCCTCGTAGACGAGCTTCTCCAGCGCGCGCTCCACCGCAGACTTCCAGCCCAGCCCCTCGTCGAGCTCAAGACGAAGGCGCGGCAGATACAGATCCGGTGCGACGATCTCGAAGCCCGCGTCGAGCAGAACCTGCGTGTGCATCAGGCACAGCTGACACGTGTCCGAGGACATACCACTGCCCAGCATCAGACCGACAAGGTCTCGCTCCAGCGGTTCACGTGCGCCGCTGAATCCAAACGCCTCTATCGCCCGCACACCACGTCGGACCACATCGCTCACGACTGCGTCGACGAGCAACGGGAGGGCATCCTCGAATCCCGGCTCAACCCTCGCGGCTGTCAGCAGAACTGCGTCGGCGCCGACCGGAGCGGTGGGAAACCGTCGAGCCCTCGGCACACGGCCCGGGGGAGCGTAGAGCGCCGTCCCGACCACCTTGCTGGTTGTTGATTCGATTGCCAACTGGCCGCAGGTTCCCCACTCCAAGAGGACGCCCGAGATCCACGCTTCCTTGTCGAATTCGCTCTCGAGCGTTTCACGTGAAACTGCCGTCGACGGGTCGAGAGCCCCGTCGGCCTCACCGTGAAGCATCTCCCAGAAGACGCAACGCCGGGTGTGAGCGGGCAACTGCTGGAACATTTCGAGCTCCAGCGGAACCACCGACACACTCATCGTCGCTCCATTTCGACAGTCAGACAGGTCCGTGTCACAGTGACGTTTTGAACCTGTACACCCGCATCAAGCGTGGGAAAAGGGGTATTTCGGACAGCTAACTACGGTCTGTGTTCTCCGCGATCACGGTGACGATCCGCTCCAGATCATCGACCGACCCGAACTCGATCACCACTTTTCCCTTGCGCTTGCTCAGGCTGACCGTGACCTTGGTGTCCAAACGATCCGACAAACGGTCAGCGACGTCCTGGAGTCCGGGCATCTGCATCGGCTGACGCTTGCGCGGAGTAGCGGTGGGGACCTCGCCGTCGTGGTTCGCCAGCGTGACGGCTTCTTCCGTCGCACGCACCGACAAGCCTTCAGCGACGATGCGCGCTGCGAGAGCCTCCTGCGCATCCGCGCCCGTCTCCAACGACAACAACGCACGCGCATGACCGGCCGAGAGCACTCCGGCCGCCACACGACGCTGAACCGGAATCGGCAGCTTCAGGAGTCGGATCATGTTCGTGATCACCGGGCGCGAACGTCCGAGACGATTCGCCAACTCCTCATGTGTCACGTCGAACTCTTCGAGCAGCTGTTGGTATGCCGCAGCCTCTTCCAACGGATTCAGCTGTGCTCGGTGAATGTTCTCCAACAACGCATCACGAAGCATGTCCCCATCGGGAGTCTGCCGGACGATGGCCGGGATCGCCTCGAGCCCGACGTTGGTTCCGGCACGCCAGCGACGCTCGCCCATGATGAGCTGATACTTCACGCCGTCGGCGGTAGGGGAGGGGAGTTCTCGCACCACGATCGGCTGCATCAGCCCGAACTCACGGATCGAGTGCTCAAGTTCGGCGAGAGCCTCTTCGTCGAAGACGGTTCGAGGCTGGTGGGGGTTCGGCTCGATCTCCGACGGCTTGATCTCCCGGTACACCGCACCGGCTTCGCCGACGACATCGGCGGGCCGCGACGTCGTGGTGTCGGAGATCAGGTCCGTCGACACCGGCTCTGCCGGACGAGCTGCCGCACCGCCGCCGATCACGACGTCTGCGGCGGCGGCGCCCATGCGCGTCGTGTTCGTCCCGTGATTCTCCTCGGTCGGACCCGTGGGAATCAGCGCGGCGAGCCCTCGACCGAGACCACCTCGACGCTGTGCGTCACGCTGCTGTGCCATTACGCGTGGCCTCCTTCGACCGCTGCTCGCTGCGCCAGCTCACGCGACGCGTCGAGATAACTCATGGATCCACGTGAACCCGGGTCGTATTCGATGATCGTCATGCCGAAACCGGGAGCCTCGGACACCTTGACGCTGCGCGGAATGATCGTCGACAGCACCTTGTCGCCGAAGTGTCCACGCACTTCCGCAGCCACCTGGTCGGCCAGCTTGGTCCGACCGTCGTACATGGTGAGCAGAATCGTCGAGACGTGCAATTCCCTATTCAGGTGCGCCTGCACGAGTTCGATGTTGCGAAGAAGCTGCCCGACACCCTCGAGTGCGTAGTACTCGCACTGGATCGGGATGAGCACCTCTCGAGCCGCGACCATCGCGTTCACCGTCAGCAGACCCAGCGACGGCGGGCAGTCGATCAGAACGTAGTCGATCCCGAGCTCGGCCAGGATGCTGTCGTCGATCGCATTCCGCAGGCGGCTCTCGCGGGCGACGACCGAGACGAGTTCGATCTCGGCGCCCGCCAGATCGAGCGTCGACGGAACGCAGTAGAGCCGGTCGTTGGCAGGGGAGCGCTGGATGGCGTCCCGCAGGGGCACGTCGTCGAGCAGCATCTCGTAGACCGATGCGATGCCCGGCTGTCGGTGATCGATTCCGAGCGCGGTGCTGGCGTTGCCCTGCGGATCGAGATCGATGACGAGCACGCCGAGGCCGTGGATGGCAAGACCGGCGGCGAGGTTGACCGCCGAGGTCGTCTTGCCGACGCCGCCCTTCTGATTGGCGATCGTCATGATGCGGGGTCGAGCCGGCCGGGGGAGTGTGCCGGTGCCTCCCGGTGTCAGGACCTGACTGGCACGTTCGGCAGCGGCGGCGATCGGAGTGTCCGCGTACGGTTGAGCGGTTCGAGCGGGCGGCGTTTCACGTGAAACAGGTTCGTAGTCGGGCACCCCGGAGCTCCTTTTGTCGTTGGTTCCATTGTGCGCCCTGCGTCGAAATGACACCAATTCTCTATCGCTTCCTCTTCGCACGACGAGCCGCACGACGAGCGGCGGCTGCGTCTCGCTCGGTCTGAACGCGCGAACCGATCAACAGCGTCGTCGGTTCGTCCAGCACATCCACACCACATTGAGTCACGGCCAAATCAGTCAGTCCGACCTTGCGGACGGCGGCACGGTCGCGCTCTATCTCATCTGCAACCGATCGCCCCTTCAAAGCAACCAGTCGACCTCCGACAGAGATGAGGGGAGCGGACCACCCGGCAAGACGTTCGAGAGGGGCGACGGCCCGCGACGTCACGACATCTGCCTTACCGACGGTCGCCACGATCGCCTTCTCCTCAGCACGCCCGCGGACGACGGCGACATTGTCGAGCCCGAGCTCTTCGACGACCTCTTCGAGGAAGGTCGTACGACGAAGCAGCGGCTCGATCAGAGTCACCGACACGTGACGTTTCGCGATGGCAAGGGGAATTCCGGGCAATCCCGCGCCTGAACCGATGTCGAACACGGTCGAATCGTCCTCGATCACCTCTCCGAGCACCGCACAGTTCAGAATGTGTCGGGTCCACAAGCGCGGCACCTCACTGGGTCCGATCAACCCCCGCAGCACACCCTCGTCGGTCAGCAGCCGTGCGTAGCCCTCGGCCAGGTCGAGTCGATCACCGAAGATCTCCCTCGCGCTCGCCGGCGTCGGTTCGCACTCGACAGCCGCTTGTTCCTCAGACATCAGTCCCCGTTCGTCTCTTGAGTTTCACGTGAAACACGTCGAATCACATGCATGTCATTCTCCCCTGTGAAACGAGAGAAGTGCCCGCCGGGGGGGCGGGGCGGCTCTTCCATCAAGCAGGGGGCGGGGGGTAGTAGCGCCGTGGTGAGGACGGCCCGACCGGTAGGGGCCGCCCC
>JASLJL010000386.1 GCA_030152405.1 Gordonia sp. (in: high G+C Gram-positive bacteria)
TCGTTGCGCTCGGTCCTCGTGGTCGACAAGGGCGAGCAACGCAATCTGCCGGCGGACGCGGCACACAACGTCATCGGACGGGAGGGGATCTCGCCCGCTGCGCTGGTCGCCGACGGTCGACGCGAGGCCACGTCCTACGGCGTGGAGTTCGCCGACGACGAGGTGACGACGATCGAACGGGACGGCGACTTCCGGCTGTCGCTCGGCTCGGGTCGGACCGTCCTGGCCCGTCGGGTGCTGCTCGCCACCGGACTCGTCGACGAGCTGCCGGACATCCCGGGTGTTCGGCAGGCGTGGGGACACGGTGTCCTGCACTGCCCGTACTGCCACGGATACGAAGTCCGCGGCAGACGGATCGGCGTCGTCGCCACGACGCCGATGGGTTCGGTTCATCAGGCCCTGCTGTTCTCCCAGTTGAGCGATCGGGTGACAGTGTTCGCCGGCTCCGTCGAGTACGACGACCGGCAGCGAGCCGAGCTGCGGGCACGCCGCATCACCGTCGTAGACGGATCCGTCGAGCAAGTGATCGAACACGACCGCGAAGTGAGCGGGGTTCAAGTCGACGGTGTGGTCCACGAAGTCGACAACGTCGTCGTCGGGACCCGGATGATGGCCCGCACGGCTTTGTTCGAGCAGCTCGGGGGTGTGCCGCAGGATCATCCGTTCGGGCAATTCATCCCGTCCGGCCCGACCGGAGCCACCGGCATCGACGGCGTGTGGACCGCGGGCAACGCGGGAGATCTCGCCGCCATGGTGTCGGTGGCCGCAGGCGCCGGGCTGCTGGCCGGCATCGCGATCAACGCAGATCTCGTCGCGGCGGACGTGGCGGACGCCCTCGCCTGAACCCGTCCCGCCCACCGGGACGGCGGGCATCGCCGCCGCGCGTCGGCTGCGAGCATCGGCGGATGCAGATGTTCACCTCCTCGGTACGTCCCGTCCCCGTCGATCAGATCGGCGTGTTCGACCACGAAGTCGACGTGCTCGTCGTCGGCCTCGGATGCGCGGGGGCGTCGGCTGCGCTCGAGGCGGACGCGGCCGGTGCGCGCGTGGTCGTCCTCGAACAGCGCAGCGGAGGCGGCGGGTCGTCGGCGCTGTCGGGCGGAGAGATGTACCTCGGCGGTGGGACCGCCGTGCAGAAGGCGTGCGGTTTCGACGATTCGGCGGCCGAGATGGAGGCGTTCCTCCTCGCGGCGCTCGGGCCGGACTGCGATACCGAGAAGGTACGGCTGTACTGCGAGAACAGCGTCGCCCACTTCGACTGGCTCGTCGAGCAGGGCGTCCCGTTCAAGGAGTCGTTGTGGCCGACGCCGACGTGGGTTCCGCCGACCGACGACGGCTTGATGTGGATGGGGGAGAAGGCGTTCCCGTTCGCGGACCTGGCGACACCCGCGCCGCGAGGTCATCGGGTCACAGCCGACGGGTTCGGCGGCAAGGTCCTGATGGACGTGCTCGGTCGACGGGTCGCGGAGTCGAGCGTCGACGTCCACGTCGACACGGTGGCCCAGCGGCTCGTGGTCGACGGCGACCGCGTGGTCGGCGTGATCGCGCGCCACTTCGACACGGCGGTCACCTATCGGGTGCGTGGTGGCGTGGTCCTCACCACCGGCGGATTCGCCGACAACGCGGTGATGCTCGCCGAGCACGCGCCCGCTCTCGTCGGACTGCCGGTCAACAGCGACGGCGGCGACGACGGGCGCGGCATCGCGCTCGCGCAGGCCGCCGGCGCGGCGGTACGCCACATGTCGGCCGGTCAGGTCGGCATCTCCCTGATCCCGGGGATGGCGGTCCGGGGAATGGTGGTCGACGATCGTGGCAGGCGGTTCATCAACGAGGACGTCTACCCGGGCCTCATCGGTCAGGCGGCGCTCTTCAAGCACGGACTTCGGGTGTGGGTGATCCTCGACGAGCAGGCGTTCGAGGAAGTCCCCGACGCGGAGCGATGGGGTGTCCGCCCGCATTTCGTGGCCGAGACCCTCGCCGAACTGGAAGCCGAGATCGGGATGCCCGACGGTGCGCTCGTGTCGACCGTCGGCGAATACAACAGGCATGCGGAGAACGGCGCCGACCCGTACTTCCACAAGGCGTCCGAGTGGGTCCGACCGTTGCGGTCGCCGTTCGCGGCGATCGACGTCCGGCGCGGCATCGCGCCCCCGGAACACGGTGGGAGCACCGGTGGCGCCGAGGTGTTCACCATCGGCGGACTCCGGACCTCGATCGACGGAGAGGTGTTCGACCTCGACGGCCGACCGATGCCGGGACTGTACGGCGCGGGCCGCGCCACGTCGGGCCTGCACTCGTGGGGATACATCAGCGGCACGTCGCTGGGCGACGGAACGTTCTTCGGACGGCGTGCCGGAACGGCGGCGGCGCGCCGGTCGCATGCGTCGACGGAATAGGCGTCCGCACGCTGCTGTTAGATACAGACATGGCAACGATTGATCTGACAGGCTCCGACTTCGAGCAGACCGTCACCGACAACGAGATCGTCCTCGTCGACTTCTGGGCCGAATGGTGCGGTCCCTGCAAGCAGTTCGCACCGACGTTCAGCGCGGCGTCGGAGAAGTTCGACGATGTGGTGTTCGCCAAGGTCGACACCGAAGCGGAGCAGCAGCTCGCGGCAGCCGCGAGCATCCGATCGATTCCGACGATCATGGCGTTCAAGAACGGTCACCTCGTCTACAACGAGGCCGGTGCGCTCCCGCCCCAGGCGCTCGAGTCGCTGATCGGGCAGATCCAGGAGCTCGACGTCGAGAAGGCGATCCGCGAAAGCCAGGGCGAGTAGCGGCCCTGCGCGACAAGTCCATCGTTCGAATGAGCGACACGACGCGGTAGGGGCGCGACCGAGCGCTTACGATCATCTCCATGCGTATTCTGTCTCGGTTCCTCGTCCCGACAGTCGCCGTCGCCGCGGCGGCGGTCCTGGCTGGATGCACAGTCGACGGGACCCCGACGCGTGGCCCGGTGGACCTCGATCTCGGCAAGTACGGCTCGATGCAGGCCCAGGCGCTTCCCGACGCGTCGACCGACGGGGCGTGGGCGAAGCTGCGGGCGGTCCGACTGGCCGACTCGATCGTGTTCCCGCGCGACGTGGACGCCGGGATGACGGACCTGAAGATGCCGACCCTGCCGCTGGTGGTGCCGAAGAATCTCGGACTCGTGATGTCCGAGGCGGTCGATCTGCCGGTGATGAAGGACTTCCAGTACGGGTTCTCCGTCGCCGCGGGCGACAAACCGAACGACTTCGGCTTCAACCACGTCGTCATCAAGTTCACCGACGACAAAGCCGCACGTGACGGTGTCAAACAGTTCGGCGACCTGATCTCCAAGCCGAAGGACTACTACAAGCCGGGTGGCGGCCGGGTGACGGTGGCGGGCCTGCCCGCAGACGGCGTCGCCGTGCACAACGTGGGCTCCGAGGGCAAGCACATCATCTCCGCGGTCTCGCAGTCCGGGGCCTACCTGATCTACACGTGGGCCGACTCCAAGGACCGATCGTGGGCCGAGCGCGCGGCCTCGACGTCGTACGAGAAGCAGAAGGCACTCCTCGACGTGATC
>JASLJL010000440.1 GCA_030152405.1 Gordonia sp. (in: high G+C Gram-positive bacteria)
CGGCGATAACCAGGAAGGCGTCGGCGGCGGCCGCGTAGGGAACGTTCACCTTGACGCCGGACACCCGACCGTCGGCGTACGTCGCGCCGGGCGCGAGCAGATCGAACACGGTTTCCTCTTCGACGGCCGCGGTGAGTACCGCGTCGCCGGCCGTCGCACGAATCAGCAGGTCGGTGAGTGACACCGGGCCGTGCGCGTCGATCAGCGGTACCGCGGCGACGGCGTGCTGGGGATACGGGACGCGGGCCAGCGCGCGACCGAGGGCCGTCGCGACCGCGGTGGTCTCCAGCGTGGTCAGGTCGGCGGCGCCGTCGCCCGCCTTCGCCGACGACGCCGCGAGCCCGAGCAGTCCGGCGGCGGAGATCTCGCGCCACAGGTCGCGGTCGATCGGGGCCGCGTCGGCCTCGAGCTGTGCCGTGCGCTCCGGGGTCGCGAGACGTGTGACGATGTCGGTGGTCAGGCCGGTGAGATCGCCTGCCGCTTCGGTGGGAGTGAAGTCCATGGGAGTTCTCCTGGGTCGGTAGGCCGGTCAGCGCCGGGCAGGGGGGAGTTTGAGGGCGAGCATGCCGATGATGTCGCGCTGGACCTCATTGGTCCCGCCGCCGAACGTGAGGATCAGCGACGTGCGGGCGAACCGTTCCAGTCGGCCCTGCAGATGCGCTCCGGGGGCGCCCTGGCGCAAGGTGGCGGACGGACCGGCGACCTCCATGAGCAGGCGGTACGCCTCGGTTGCGAACTCGGTCCCGAACACCTTCGTGGCGGAGGCGTCGGCAGGCGACGGGGAGCCGCCCTGCGCCGCGATCGATGCGATCTTCCAGTTGACGAGTTTGAGGAACTCCACCTTCGCGTGGACGCGTGCGAGATTCGCCTGCACCCACGGGACGTCGATGAGTCGGCCGCCGCCGTAGCTCTGTTCGCGAGCGAACGCGACGGTCTCGCGCAGTGCGGTCTGGATCGGCGCCGCACTGCAGAGAGCGACGCGTTCGTGATTGAGCTGGTTGGTGACGAGCGACCAGCCGCCGCCCTCTTCGCCGACGAGTGCACTGGTCGGAACGCGGACGTCCTGGTAATAGGTGGCGCTGGTGTCCACGCCAGACATCGTGTGCACCGGCGTGTACGAGAATCCGTCGGCGGTGGTGGGCATGATCAGCATCGAGATGCCCTTGTGCTTGGACGCTTCGGGGTCGGTCCGGCAGGCCAGCCACACATAGTCGGCGTAGGGGATGAGGCTGGTCCACATCTTCTGGCCGTTGATGACGTATTCGTCGCCTTCGCGGACCGCAGTTGTGCGCAGCGAGGCCAAATCCGTGCCGGCTCCCGGCTCCGAGTAGCCGATCGAGAAGTGGAGATCGCCGGCGGCGATCTTAGGCAGGAAGAAGTCCTTCTGCTCCGGAGTGCCGTAGTGCATGATCGTCGGCGCGACGGAGTTGATCGTCAAGAACGGCACGGGAGCGCCGGCGATCGCGGCCTCGTCGGTGAAGATCAACTGATCCATCATCGAGCGGTCGGCGCCGCCGAACTCGGTCGGCCACCCGAGTGCGAGCCATCCGTCGCGGCCCATTTGGCGGACCACGTCGCGGTACGCGTCGCCCTCGCCGAGTTCACCGTCTCCGCCGGTCAGAGCGGCGCGGCGCTCGGTGGTCATGAGCCCGGTGAAGTAGTCGCGCAGTTCGCGGCGCAACTCCTCCTGCTCGGTGGTGTACGCGATCCGCATGCGGTTGTCTCCTGCGATCATCCGACGCTTCTCGCATCGGGGTGCTTGGCTACTTCTGAAACACGTTCTAACGTGTACTCACCGAGTCCGTCAACCAGCGGGCGCGCGATGCGAGGAGGATTTCATGCGAATCAAGGCCGACTTCGACCTCTGTGAGTCGAACGCTGTGTGTGTCGGGATGGCCCCCGACGTCTTCGAGCTCGATGACAACGACTACCTGGTGATTCTCAACGAGGACGTGCCCGAGTCGCGCGTCGAGGAGATGCGACAGGTGGTGGCGTCCTGCCCTCGATCGGCGCTGTCCATCGAGTGACCCCGACTCTGGACGGCTGTCTGGATTCCGCGGTTGTCGACCCGGGATGTTAGAACGTGTTCTAATCTTGGTCGGGTAAGAGACCCGGACGTCACAGGGCGGCCGGAGAGAAGGAGTTCGTCGTGGGTCAGTCGTTGGAAGGCAAAGTCGCCGTCGTCACCGGAGCCGGGTCCGGTCTGGGACGGGCAGAGGCTATCGGCCTTGCAGCCGACGGGGCCACCGTCATCGTCAACGATCTGGAGAAGTCGCTGCAGGTCAGCGACGTCTTCGAGGTGATCGAGGCGGCAGGCGGCAAGGCGGTTCCCGTGGCAGGCGACATCTCCGATGCGGCCACCGCTCGCGAGATCATGCGTACCGCGACCGACGACCTCGGCGGACTCGACGTCGTCATGAGCAACGCGGGCATCACCCGCGACACCATGCTGTTCAACATGACCGACGACGAGTGGGACCTCGTCGTCAACGTGCATCTGCGCGGACACTTCCTGCTCAATCGCAACGCCGCGGCGCACTGGCGGGCGGCGTCCAAGGCAGCGGGTGCGCCCGTGTACGGACGTCTCATCAACACCTCCTCCGAGGCGGGACTGCTCGGCCCGGCCGGTCAGGCCAACTACGCCGCAGCCAAGGCGGGCATCACCGCGCTGACGCTATCCGCCTCGCGCGCGCTCTCGCGCTACGGAGTGACAGCCAACGCGATCTGCCCCCGCGCCCGAACCGCCATGACTGCCAACGTCTTCGGCGAAGCGCCCGAGGGAACTGTCGATCCGCTGTCGCCCGAACACGTCGTCACCCTCGTCCGCTACCTCGCGAGCCCGGCCGCCGAGGCCGTCTCCGGACAGGTGTTCGTGGTGTACGGACCGAAGGTGACGCTCATGGCGGCGCCCCGTGTCCGCGAGGTCTTCCAGGCCGACGGCGACGACTGGACTGTCGACGCATTGTCCGGTTCACTGTCCCAGTACTTCTCGCTGCCGACGAGCAGTGGGACGTTCTCTGCGTCCGACCTCATGGACTGACACAGAGCGATTCACTGCAGAAAACGATGTCGATCAGTGGGCACTGACGTGCCCGGCACGCGTGATAGGTTGCGTGCACGAGTGGGAGGAGGGGACTTGCTCACGAAGCTTGCTGCCCCGATGAACGGTGTGGGAGATTTTGTCGCACTGGGCGTCGAATCCGCACGGGAGTTGTTCCGCCGCCCCTTTCAATGGCGTGAAACCGTTGAACAGTCGTGGGCCATCGCGCGCGTCTCACTCGTGCCGACGCTGCTCGTCGCGATCCCGTTCACCGTCCTCGTCAGCTTCACTCTGAACATCCTCCTCCGTGAGATCGGCGCCCAGGACCTCTCCGGTGCGGGCGCGGCGCTCGGCACGATCACCCAGATCGGCCCCATCGTGACGGTGCTCATCGTCGCGGGCGCGGGCGCGACGGCGATCTGCGCCGATCTGGGCGCCCGAACGATCCGTGAGGAGATCGACGCGCTCCGCGTCCTCGGCATCAATCCGATCCACCGGCTCGTCGTGCCGCGCGTCGTCGCGTCGACGGGGGTGGCGCTCCTCCTCAACAGCCTGGTGTGCACCATCGGCATCGCGGGCGGATTCGTCTTCTCCGTCTATCTGCAGGACGTGAATCCCGGCGCCTTCATCGCCAACCTCACGCTCCTGACCGGCCTCGGCGAGCTGATCATCTCGATGGTCAAAGCGGCGCTGTTCGGCCTGTTCGCCGGCCTGGTCGGCTGCTACCGCGGACTCAACGTCAAGGGTGGCGCGAAGGGTGTCGGCGACGCGGTCAACGAGACGGTCGTCTACTCCTTCATGGCACTGTTCGTGGTGAACGTGGTCGTCACCGCCGTTGGATTGAAAGCGACGATGGGCTGACATGGTTCTTCCGGGCACAACACGACTTCTCACCGCACGCGTCGCGCTCAAGCGCGCAGGCGAGGACTGGAACAAGATCGGCGACCAGGCCCTCTTCTACTGGGACTCGATCGCATCCATCCCGCGAGCCGTGCGTCTGTACAAGAAGGAGACGCTCCGCCTGATCGCGGAGATCTCGATGGGCACCGGTGCGCTCGCGATGATCGGCGGCACCGTCGTCGTGGTCGGCTTCCTGACGCTCTTCACCGGCGGCACGATCGCCGTGCAGGGCTACAGTTCGCTCGCCAACATCGGCGTCGAGGCCCTGACCGGCTTCTTCTCCGCTTTCATCAACGTCCGCATCGCGGTGCCGGTCATCGCGGGCATCGCGCTGGCGGCGACCATCGGCGCCGGTGCGACGGCACAGCTGGGCGCCATGCGCGTGAGCGAGGAGATCGACGCGCTCGAAGTCATGGCGATCTCCTCAATCCCGTATCTCGTGAGCACGCGCATCGTCGCCGGGCTCGTCGCGATCATTCCGCTGTACTCGCTTGCCGCTCTCGCGTCGTTCATCGCCAGCCGGTTCGCGACAGTCGTCCTGTACGGGCAGTCGTCGGGCGTCTACGACCACTACTTCTCGACGTTCCTCATCCCGTCCGACATCCTGTGGTCGTTCGTGCAGGCGATCTGCATGGCCGTCGCGGTCATGCTCATCCACACGTACTACGGGTTCAACGCCTCGGGTGGCCCCGTCGGAGTCGGCGTGGCCGTTGGCAACGCCGTTCGCGCCTCCCTCGTCGTGGTCGTCGTGATCACTCTCCTCACGTCGCTCGCCATCTACGGCGCCGACGGCAACTTCAACCTGGCCGGGTGAGACGTGGCTAAGCAGACTCGTGGCAACGGCGTGCGCAAGCTCGCCGCGTTCATCATGGTCGGTGCGCTCGTCGCGATCGTCGCCCTCGCATCCGGTCAGTTCCTCGGCTGGTTCGACAGCACCAAGACGGTCACCCTGTACGCGCCGCGCGCCGGCCTGGTGATGAACCCGGACGCCAAGGTCAAGCTTCGCGGCGTCACCGTCGGACGTGTCGCGAGTGTGGAGAACACCGGGACGAACGCTCGTCTCGTCCTCGACATGGACAGCTCCCAGATCGGCTCGATCCCGGGGAACGTGGAAGCCGACATCAAGTCGAACACCGTGTTCGGCGCCAAGGCGGTCAATCTCGTCGTGCCCAAGGACGGCCCGCAGGGCACCCTGAGCGGCGGTGACGAGATCAGCGCCGATCACGTGGTGGTGGAGCTGAACACCGTCTACCAGCAGTTGGTCAACGTGCTCGCCCAGGTGCAGCCCGACCGTCTCAACGTCGTCCTCGGCGCCGTCAACGACGCGCTCTCGGGGCGCGGGAAGGACATCGGCAACGCGCTCGTCCAGCTCGACGACATCCTCGGCAAGACCAACAAGCACCTGCCCGAACTCAATCGACTCTTCCGAGAGGCGGCGTCGGCCACCAACGTGTTCGCCGATGTGATGCCGAACCTCATGCGGACCGTAGACAACGCGACCGTCGTCGGCAACAACCTCGTCGACAACGCCGCCAACCTCGACAGCCTGCTGATCAACGTCACCGGCATGGCCCGCAGCGGCAACGGCGTGCTGTCGAAGAGCAAGAAGGACCTGATCGCGACCCTGTCCGATCTGGCGCCCGTCACCGATCTCCTCGGCTATCAGGCCCCCGGCCTGCGGTGCTTCATCACCGCGGCGAGCGACGCCGCCGACATCGCGACCGACCTGCTCGGCGGTCGCAACGGAATGCTGCTGCTGGACGCGGGACTCATCCCCGGTCAGGACCCGTACCGCTATCCCCAGGATCTCCCTGAGGTCCGCGGCGACGGCCCGCCCACTTGCCAGGCCGGTCTGTCCGACATCCACTCCAAGGAGAAGATCCCGTTCTACGTGATCGACAACGCGGAGCAGCCCTATCAGCCGCGCACCACCCCGAAGGTGGAGCCTCGCAAGCTGTTCAACCTGCTGTTCGGAGGTACGCCACGTGGATAGTCGCGCCCGCGCCTTCCGCGCAACTGTCATCAAGCTGACGACGTTCGCCGTCGCCATGCTCCTCGTCCTCACCGGACTGGTGCTCGTGTTCAGCCGCTACCAGGGCGGAAGCAGCAGATCGTATTCGGCGCTGTTCTCCAGCGCATCTGCGATGAAGTCGGGAAGCGTCGTCCAGATCGCCGGAGTCGACGTCGGCACCGTCGACAGCGTCGAGCTGACCCGCGACAATCAGGCGAAGGTCGAGTTCAACGTGAACGACGACTACCGTTTGCCGAAGACCGCCCGTGCGTTGATCCGCTACCAGAACCTCACCGGGGACAGGTACCTGGAACTGCAGCCGGGTGACGGTTCCCTCAGCGACACCCTGTCGCCGGGCGACGAGATCCCGATCACGCAGACCGAACCCGCACTCGACCTCGACAAGCTGCTCGGCGGCTTCAAACCGCTGTTCCGCACCATGAGCGGCGACGAGGTGAACCAGCTGTCGTCCGCGCTCATCGCCGTGTTCCAGGGGCAGGGCGGATCGCTGAACAAGCTGCTCGCGAGCACCGCCGAGTTCACGAACTCGATCGCCGACCGCGATGCGCTCATCGGCAGCGTGATCGACAACCTGAACACCACTCTCGGCACCCTGGCGGCCGATCACAGGGGACTCGACCAGAGCGTCGACCGTCTCCAGCAGCTGATCAGCGGTCTCGCCGGCGACAAGGCGGTCATCGGACGCGCGATCAGTGAGAGCGCGAAGGCCACCACCGGACTGGCCGACCTGATGTCCACCGTCCGACCCGACATGAAGAAGGCCCTCACCGGCCTCGGCAAGACGTCGGAGGAGGCGCTCAAGGCCGAGCCCTTCATCCGCGATCTGCTCGGACGTCTCCCCGGCGACTTCCACATGCTGTCGAACCTCGGCAGCTACGGATCGTGGTTGCAGATCTACTTCTGCCGGATCCGGCTGCTGCTGCCCGGACCGGGCAACACCCAGTACTACTTCACAGCCATCGACGTGATGGGCGACAAGACTCAGGCCGGCGGGAGGTGCGCACGATGAGTGGAGAAGACACCCCGGACCGCCGGACCAAGCGGTCGAAGGCGTCGGTCGGCGTCATCGGCTTCCTGCTGACCGCGATGCTCGTGATCAGCGCGCTCAACATGGACCGTCTGCCGTTCTTCTCGCAGGTGAGCACCTATGACGCGTACTTCGAGGTCGCAGGCGGCCTGGTGCCTGGCGACGTCGTCTTGGTGTCCGGCATCAAGGTCGGCACCGTGGAGAAGGTCTCACTGGCGGAGCGGGACGGCGGCCTTCAGGCTCAGATCGGCTTCCGCGTGAACGACACCGTCAGCCTCGGCGACCGGACTCGCGCGGCGATCAAGACCGAGACGGTGCTCGGTCGCCGCAACCTGACTCTCACCCCGATCGGCGACGGGCGCATCAAGCCCGGCGAGTCGATTCCGGTGGAGTCGACCGCGTCGCCGTACTCGCTGACCGATGCGCTCGACCAGGCGACGACCACGCTCGCCGAGACCGACACCGATCAGCTGAACAAGGCCATCGAGACGATGACCGACACGTTCTCCAAGACGCCCGCCAACGTGCGGGGCGCCGTCGAAGGCGTCGGACGCGTGTCGAAGGCCATCGCCGATCGAGACAACGCGCTCAACCAGCTGCTCGACCGCGCCCGCGGGGTCACCGACGTCGTCGGCCGGCGCAGCGAACAGATCCGCCAGATGCTCATCGACGCGAACTCGCTGCTCGGCGAGCTCGAGATGCGGCGCGCGGCCGTCCGCCAGTTGATCACCGGCACCCGTGATCTGACCGCTGAGATCAGCGGTTTCATCGACGACAACGGTGAGCAGCTGCGACCGGTCCTCGACAAGTTCAACCGCGTGATGGACATCCTCAACGACAACGAGGAGAACTTCGGGCGGGCCATCGACAATCTCGGGCCCTACGCCAACATCCTCGGCGAGGCGGTCAGCTCGGGACCGTACTTCAGCTCGCTCGTCGGTGTCGCGACGTTCGGCGACTACTTCGGAACCTTCCTGAAGGTGCTGCAGCGCAAGTATCCCGAGGCCTGGAACTACTTCTACAAGTACTCCGGAAACCCGTTGTTCCCGAACAACTGGAACCAGGGACCGAACGCGGGGGCGCCGGACGTCGGACGCCCGTCGCCCAAGCGCACCTACCCGACACCGCAGAACGGAGGGAACTGAGATGCGGATCTCTCGTCGCGCACTGGCGATCGTCGCAGGCGTCGTCGTCCTCGTTCTCATCGCCGGAGGTGTGTGGTTCGGCGTGCAGCGTGCCACCACACGCAACCTCACCGCGTACTTCGCGACGGCCGCCAGCCTGTTCGAAGGCGACTCGGTCCGCGTCATCGGCGTGCCGGTCGGCAAGGTCACCTCGATCGAGCCCCGGGAGGGCGACGTCAAGGTGGTCATGCGCATCGACAACGACGTCCCGATTCCGGCCGACGTCCGCGCCGTCGTCGTCGCGCAGTCACTGGTGTCGGGGCGCTTCGTCCAGCTGACGCCCGGCTACACCAAGGGCCCCGAGCTCGAGGGCGACGCCGACATCCCGATGGAGCGCACGGCCGTCCCGATGGAGTGGGACGACGTGAAGAAGCAGCTGTCCGATCTGAGCTCCGCACTCGGCCCGAAGGGCTCGAACGGCGCCGACCAGGGCGTCGCATCGCGCGCCGTGGACGTGTTCGACAAGAACCTGAGCGGCAACGGCTCGGCGATCGCCGAGTCGATCCGCCAGATGTCGAAGGTCGTCGGCACACTGTCGGACAACCGCGACGACGTGTTCGGAGCGGTCAAGAGCCTCCAGCAGCTCACCGAGCAGCTGTCGACCAGTCACGAGCAGTTGGTCCAGTTCAACGGCCGGATGGCGTCGGTCACCTCCGTTCTGGCGGGCAGCGGCACCGAGCTCAGCGACGCGATGACGAACCTCAACGGCGCCATCAGCGACCTCGAGGGCTTCCTCGGTGAGAACAGCTCGACCGTGGTCTCCACCGTCGACAAGCTCTCCAAGCTGACGGGCACCCTGAAGAACAAGGATCAACAGCTCCGCGGTCTGCTGCACTCGGCGCCGACTCAGCTGTCGAACTTCTTCAACATCTACAACCCGCTGACCGGCTCGCTCGACGGTGTCTTCGGCCTGGGCATGGGCAACAACCTGATCTCGCTGCTCTGCGGCACCATGCAGTCGACGAAGCGCCCGGGCGACACCGACGCCGACATCGAGCAGTGCGTCGATCTGCTGGCGCCGATCATGAAGGACGTCGTGGTGAACTACCCGCCGTTCATGGCCAACCCGGTGATCGGCCGGACGGCGACGCCCGACCAGATCACGTACCAGAACGCCGATGTGCGGGCCCGCGCCCGCCAGGGCGTCGTGGAGCGGGACTCGGCGAGCCGGAAGGCCGCTCCCGACCCGTTGACCAAGCTGCTCATCCCCTTCGGAGGTGAAGGATGATCCGCAAGCGGACGCGCGTCGTCGCGCTCGCGGCCGGCCTGCTGCTGCTCGCGCCGGTCGCCACCGCGTGCAGCGGCAATCCGGTCACGTCGTTGTCGTCGATCGGTGCCGAGGGCACCGGTGCGGGCGCCTACAAGATCACCGCGATGATTCCGTCGGCGGCCGGGCTGGTGCGGAACGCGCCGGTCATGATGAACGACGCGACGGTCGGCAGTGTCGGCGACATCGCCATCAAGGACTGGAACGCAGAGATCACGCTGCGCCTCAACGAGGGCGTCCAGGTGCCGACCGGCTCGCACGCCATGATCGGCATGACGAGCGTGCTCGGCTCGGCGCACATCGCGATCGTGCCGCCGGAGAAGAAGGCCGGCACGTTCCTCGCACCGGGTGGCAGTCTGTCGCTGCCCAACTGCCCGAAGCAGGACAACATCGCGAAGCCGGACGCCAAGCCGGTCGCCGACATCAACTCCGCCCAGCAGGTCGATCCGTGCATGTACCCGACCACCGAGCAGGTGCTCAGCTCCTTGTCGGTGGTGCTCAACGGCGGCGGGCTCTCGCAGGTCGGCGACGTCGTCCACGAACTGAGTCAGGCGCTCGGCGGCAACGACGATCACATCCGCGACCTGATCCCGCGGCTGAACACCCTCGTCACCGATCTCAACGGTCAGACGCAGAACATCATCTCGGCGATGGAGGGCATGGATCGACTGTCGCAGGCGATCAACGACCAGACCCCGACCGTCGAACGGGCACTCGAGTCCGGTCCGCAGATCCTCCAACTCCTCGTCGATCAGCGCACCAACCTGACGACGGCGCTCGGGAACGTCGGCGACCTGTCTGCGACGGTGAACGACATCCTGAAGGAGAACGGCGACGACATCAAGACGATCGTCCCGAACCTCCGGAAGCTGATGGAACAGCTGTCGATGACGGGGCCGGCCCTGTCGAATTCCCTGCGAATCCTGTTGACCTTCCCGTTCCTCGAAGAGAAGATCCCGACGGTGGTCAAGGGCGACTACGTGAACTCCGACCTCGTGCTCGACCTGACCTGGAGTCGCCTCAACAAGACGATGGTCGCCTCGGTCACCAACCCGGAGGGCGTGACCGGCAAGCCGGCGAACCGCGCCAAGCAGGGCGTCAATCCGTTCACCGCGCCGCTGATCCCCGGCATCACCACGCCGAAACAGTCCGATCCCGCCAATCCGAAGCCGTCCGAGCTGATGCCGAAGTCGACGGCCCCGACATCTAAGAAGAAGAGCGGAGGCAACTGATGAAGATCACCGGTTTCGTCCGCATGCAGCTGCTGATCTTCAGCATCGTCACGGTCATCTCGCTCGTCGTGATGGCGGTCTTCTACATCCGCATCCCACAGATGTTCGGCCTCGGCAGCTACTCGGTCCAGGTCACCATGCCGTCCACCGGCGGCCTCTACCAGAATGCGAACGTCAGCTTCCGCGGCGTCAACGTCGGCAAGGTGACCGGCGTCCGGCTCACCGAGGACGGCGTCGCGGCCGACCTGACGATCGAGTCCGGCACCGACATCCCGAAGAACTCCGCGGTCGCGGTCCGCAGCGTGTCGGCTGTCGGCGAGCAGTTCGTCGACTTCGCGCCGCCCGCCGAACCGTCGTCGGACATGTTGACCGACGGTTCGACGGTGTCGACCGACGATGTGCCCGTCGAGATCTCGGCGATGCTCGATCAGGCCGACGCGCTGTTGGCCGACGTGAGCAATGCGAAGGTCCGCGCCGTGATGGACGAGGCGTTCACCGCGTTCAACGGCACGGCGGACGATCTCCAACGGCTGATGGACTCGATGGTCCTGTTCGTCGGCGCGATGAACAAGAACGTCGACGTGACCGTGGATCTGGTGAAGCAGGCGGGTCCGATCCTGGCGACGCAGAACCGCACCGCGGACGAGATCCGCAGCTGGACCGCGGACCTGACCAAGGTGACCGATCAGCTGCGCGCCAGCAACCCCGACATCACCGACATCCTCGCGAAGGGGCCGGGCGTCGCCGACCAGGCGAGGAACCTGTTCGACGACATGGCGCCCGCCTTCCGGCTCGGGATGTCGAACCTGCGCGTCGCCGCGCGGACGATGTCTGTCTACCTGCCGAACCTGAGGCAGACGATCGTCCTGTACCCGCGAGTGCTGTCGGCCCTCATCACGGCCATCAACACCGGCTCCAACCGGCACGGCGCCAACGTGAACTTCACTCTCGGGTTCCAGGACCCGCCGACGTGCACCGTCGGCTTCCTGCCGCCCGACAAGTGGCGCTTCCCGTCGGCGACGACACCGCAGGATCTCCCGCCGGGCATGCTGTGCAGGCTCCCGCAGGACGCGCAGACCTCCGTGCGTGGCGCCCGCAACTTCCCCTGTGTCGAGTTCCCCGGCCGTCGCGCCCCGACTCCGGCGGAATGCAAGACCGGATTCGTGCCGTCGGCGCGTGACAACGTCGCACTTCCGAACGGCTTCCCGGGCACCGATCTGCCGAAGCAGCCCGCCGGGCACGTCGTCCCGGGCACCCCTACCGACTATGACCCTGCGCCCGCCACGTACGCGACCACGTACGATCCGGAGACGGGGGAGTTCATCGGACCGGACGGCAAGAACTACAAGACGCAGGCCGGAGCCGACAACCGCAACCAGAAGAAGCAATGGTACGAACTGATCACGAAGACGGTGGAGTCCTGAAACCGGAGCCTGACGGCACCGCGAAGCAGACGGGAACCGTCCGCAAGTCGAGTCCCCTCTCACGCCGGAAGAAATCGCAGGGAAAGGCGCCGGCTCCGGCTGACGCCTCGAAGGTTGATCTCGCCAAGGACGAGGAACAGACGGCAGATCCGTCGTCTGAAGAGACGTCGGCGGTCGAGGCGACCGACGCTGCGGAGACGACGGCATCGGACGACACCGCGGTCGTGAAGCCCGAAGGGCTGTCGTACCGAGCGCGCCGGGGATCGGTCAAGGCGCCCATGTCGGCGTCGCCGTCGTTGAAACGCCAAGTGCTGCCTGCCGTTGGCATCGCGCTCGGCGCAGTTCTCCTCATCGCGTCCATCGTGCTCACGATCGTGTTCACCACGGCGTCGTCGCGCATCGACGACGACCGTGAGCTCCGCGCCGGATACGACCAGTTCGCGCAGGAGGTGGTCATGAAGATGACCACGCTCAACAAAGAGAACGCCGACAGCATGTACAAGTTCATGCAGGAGCACACGAGCGGTCGTGCTCAGCAGCAGTTCCGCGAGTCGATGAAGCAGGCCACCGACCTCATCCGCCAGGACAACATGAAGACGACGACCACTGTCGCCGCCTCCGCCGTGGAGAAGGCCGACGAGGACGCCGGTTCTGTCCTGGTGGTGTTCGTGTGGCAGGGGATCGCGCCGGAAGCGCCGCAACAGCCCGACGTGCAGACCTTCCGAGCCCGAATCTCGATCACGCGGATCAACGACGATCTGAAGATGACGAACTTCGAGTGGGTGAACTGATGTCGAAGAAACGACTTCTCGTGATCGGCGGAAGCCTGCTGGTCGTCGTCGCAGTCGCCGCCGCGATTGTCAGCGGCGTCCGGTACTGGAGCATGAACGCCGAGGAGCAGGCCCGCGACAGTGCGGTGTCGGCAGCCACCGAGTACGCGACGACGATGTTCGGGCTGAACTCGTCGAACGTCCAGCAGAACGTCGACAAGGCCATGGCCTTCTCGACCGGTGACGCGAAGAACCAGTTGCAGAAGCAGATCGTCGACGGCGAGGTGGTTCGCAAGATCAAGGACCAGAAGGTGGTCACCGTCGTGACGATCGAAGGC
>JASLJL010000454.1 GCA_030152405.1 Gordonia sp. (in: high G+C Gram-positive bacteria)
ACGAAGCCGGTCGGATGTACCGCCGAGCAGACGTCTCGTCGGATGCCCGCACCGAACGCCTCGTCGGTCCGCGCGCCGCCGCCCACCGCGTCCGCCGCCTCGAGGACCAGCACGCGCCGACCGGCCGCCGCTAGGGTCGCCGCAGCCGTCAATCCGTTCGGCCCGGCCCCGACGACTACTGCATCGAACTCGTCACGCACTCTTCACTCCTCTCCCAGACGCATGCCTACGTCGCACCCAGACGATAGATTGGAAACATGTCGTCCGCTTCTGCCCGGCGGCTGCTGGCACTCGTGTCAGCGCCGGCCGTACTGTTCCTCGGCTCGTTGACCGCTGGATCGGCGCACGCAGAGGCGCCGTTTCACCTCCCCGCACAGGTAGTCGACCCCGCCGGAGTGCTCGACAACGCTCAGCGCGCAGAGGTGGAGCAGCGCGTCGCCGAACTCGAGAGCGGTCAGGAGATCGCGTACTGGGTGGTCTACGTCAAGAACTTCGGCGGCCTCACTCCCCAGGACTGGACGACGCAGACCATCGCGCACAGCGACTTCGGCACCCGCGACGTGGTGCTCGCGATCGCCACCGACGACCGCACGTCGTACTTGGACGCGCCGTTCGAGATCGAGGGCGTCACCGACTCGGAGATCGCGGCGATCACCGCCGACGATCTGGAGCCGGCGGTGTCCAAGGGCGACTTCACCGGTGCTGCGACCGCGGTCGGCGACGCGCTGAGCAACGCCGCCGAAGACGACTCGTCGCGCACCGGCGTCATCACGACCGCCGCCGTCGTCGCGGTTCTCGCCGCAGTCGGTGTCGCGCTCTACATCCGTAAGCGGCGCGCGGGCGAAGCCGAAGCCGAGTCGCTGACGCTTGACGAACTCGGTCGCCAGCCGCTCGACGAACTCGATCCGTGGTCTCGCGAGGTCTTGACCGGCACCGATCGGGCCATCGGAGCCAGCTCCGATGAGCTCGCCCTGGCCGTCGACGAATTCGGCCCGACGCTGTCGCAGCCGTTCACCGACGCCGTGCTGGACGCCCGCGCGGCCCTCGCCGACGCGTTCACGCTCCGGCAGCGCATCGACGACGGACTCGTCACCGACCCGGAGGAACGCCGCACTCTCCTGGTGCGGATCATCACCACCTGCTCCGACGCCGACGCATCGCTCGACCGGCAGGTGGCGGCCTTCGACGCGATGCGGAATCTGCTCGCCGACGCGGACGCGCGCCTCGACGCGCTCGCAGCCCGGAACACCGCGCTCGCCGCGCGCCTCCCGCAGTCGCAGTCCCGGCTCGACGAGCTCGTCGCCGAGTACGGCGCAGACACGGCGCCGATCGCCGACAACGTCGAGCTCGCCCGCGAGCATCTCCAGTTCGCCGCGGACGCCACCGCTCAAGGGCGTGACGCGTCCGGCAGCGGCTCGGTCGTGGGCGCCATCCGTTCGGCCGAGGGCGCACTCGACCAGGCCGCCAAGCTGCTCGACGCCGTCGACGGTGCCGACCCGAGCAGCCCGGACGACGTCGATCTGCCCGCCGTCGTCGACCGAGTGCAGGCGGCGACCGATTACGTCCAGACGCGCCGCGGTGTGGTCGGTTCAGTCGCCCGCACTCGATTGTCCGAGGCCCGCCGACTCGCCGACACGGCGGCCGATCTCGCCGAATCCGGCGCTCCGGGCAGCGCCGAGGCCGCCACCCGAGCGTCGCAGCTCGCCGATGAGGCGCTGCTCGCCGCCCGGAACGACGTCGCCGAGTGGTTCGACTCTCAGCGTGACTCCCCCGGCGACGGGTACGGCGATCTGGCACCGGTGCTCACCGGCATCCTCGTCGACACGGTGTGGAGCGAGGACGTCCATGCGGGCGGCTACAGCCACGACGGCCGCAGCCCGGCGTCGTACGGCGGCTCGTCCAGTTCGGGTCGCATCGGAGTCGGCGGGCGCATCTGACCGCCTGAGTCCGCTGTCTGCAGCGTCACACGACGCTCCCCTTTTACTTAGGTATTCGAAGTATTAGACTCCCTAAGTGTGGCTGAGAACATTCCCCCGGAACTCGCGAGCGATCTGCGCCATTCGGTGACGCGCCTCTATCTCGCCCTACGTCGGAACAGCCCCATCAATGAACTCAGCGCGGCACAGTCGTCCGCCCTGGCGACGCTCTTCGACCACGGGCCCATGCGCATGGGCGCGCTCGCCGACCGCGAATCGGTGCGGATGCCGACGGCGACCAGCCTCGTCGACGGTCTGACGCGCGACGGCCTGGCCGTGCGAGCGCCCGACCCCGACGACCGTCGTGCCGTGGTCATCGCGTTGACCGATCACGGTCGCGCAGTGATCGAAGGCGTCCGCACACGCCGCGACGACGTCGTGACGACCGCGCTGGAGAACCTTTCCGCCGACCATCTCGCCGCCCTCGCCGCGGCCGCCCCGGCCCTGCAGGCCCTGCGCGCACGATTGGAGAATCATGACAGCTGACAATCATTCGCTCACCGACGCATTCCGCGGTCAGCCGCGTACCGTGTGGGTGACGGCGTTCGCCGCGGTGATCGCGTTCATGGGAATCGGTCTCGTCGACCCGATCCTCAACGAGATCCGGATCGCACTGCACGCACCGGAAGAGAAGCTCACCCTCCTGTTCGGCGTCTACATGGGCGTCCAGGTGCTCGCCATGCTGCTCACGGGTTGGGCCGCATACAAATTCGGGCCGAAGAAAGTACTGAGCGCAGGCCTGTTCTGCATCGTCGTCGCCGCGGGCGTCTCTGCTCTCGCGAGCGACATCGACCAGCTCATCGCGCTCCGCGTCATCTGGGGCCTCGGCAACGCGTTGTTCATCGCCACGGCACTCGCCTTCATCGTCGGTCAGGCCCGCGGCGGACAGCACGGCGCGATCCTGCTGTACGAGGCCGCACTGGGTGCCGGACTCGCCGTCGGCCCGCTGCTCGGAGCCGTCCTCGGTGAATGGAGCTGGCGGGCGCCGTTCGCGGGCACCGCGATCCTGATGCTCATCGGCGCCGTGCTCTGTGCCGTGATGCTGCCGTCCGACGGCCCGTCCACCGACCGCCAACCCGTCAGCATCCTCGACCCGATCCGCGCACTGCGCAACCGTGTCCTGCTGATCAACTCGATCGGCTCGGCGTTCTACACCGGTGCACTGTTCACCGTGATCGCGTGGGCGCCGATCGCCATGGGTCTGCGCCCGATCTACGCGGGGATGATCTTCTTCGGCTGGGGTCTTCTGACCGCACTCGCGGGCGTGTTCCTGGCGCCTGGTCTGGCCCGCGCAGTCGGCGACCGCATCGGCGTGATCGGTGCGATCACCGCATACGCCGTGGTCATGGCGCTCGCCGCCATCGGCGTGCTCTCCGAGCAGGTGTGGCTCATCGGCTTCGCCGTCGTGATCTCCGGCATCCCGTCCGGCGTGCTGAACACCCTGTTCACCGGCGTCGCGATGTCGGCGACCGATGCCAGCACTCCGCGCTCGGTCGCGTCGGCCGGCTACAGCTTCCTCCGCTGGATGGGCGCCGCGGTGTCGGCGATCCTCGTCGCGTACCTCGCACAGTGGTTCGGCGGCGCCGCTCCGTTCTGGTTCGCCGCGGGCTACTGCGCCGTCGCCGTCGTCGCTCTGATCGCCGCGAGCGGCTCCCGACCCGCCGAGCACGACGTGCCCGACGACGCGGTCCTCGTCGGCGCCGAGGAGTTCTGACCGGCTCCATCCCCCGTCCCCGCTCCCCGAGCGGGGACGAGAGACCGGCCCACGCCAGTAGAGTCGGACACATGCCCACCGCACTGATCACCGGAGCCAGTCGCGGCGTGGGAGCGCAGATCGCGCGAGCCCTCGCCCCCACCCACGATCTGCTGCTCGGCGGCCGCGGGAGCGCCGAACTCGACTCTCTCGCACTGGAACTCGAGGGGGCGGCGACGTTTCCCATCGATCTCACCGATCACGACGCCCTGGAAGCCGCCACCGAGGCGATCACGTCGCTCGACGTCCTCGTGCACAGTGCAGGTGTCGCCAGCAGCCTGGAGACCGTCGCCGACACTCCCGCCGACGAGTGGCGGCAGCTCCTCGAGGTCAATCTGATCGCCGCCGCCGAGCTGACCCGTCTGGTGCTGCCCGCGCTGCGCGCCGCACGAGGCCACGTCGTGTTCCTGAACTCGGGCGCCGGGATGCGCGTCAACCCGGGTTGGACCCCGTACGCCGCCAGCAAGTTCGGCCTGAGGGCACTGGCCGACGGCCTTCGCCTGGAAGAGCCGTCGTTGCGCGTGACATCGATCTTCCCCGGCCGCATCGACACCGACATGCAGCGTGACATCGTCGCCATCGAGGGATCCGACTACGACCCGTCGAAGTTCCTCAAGCCGGAGACCGTCGCAGCCGCCGTCGCGCAGGCCGTGGCGACGCCGTCGGACGCACACCCCACCGACGTGGTGCTGCGGCCTACCGGTCGCTGAACCACTCGACGAGATCGTCGGCGAGGCCCATCACCTCGTCCGCGTCGAACAGCGCCGTCGCATACAGCACCTCGACCCACCCGTCCCGGCCTTCCGTCGGCGCGATCACCGAAAAATGCAGGTCGCAGTGGGCGATGTCCATCGGGAGCGGTGTGATGAGCGCCCCGGATCCGGTCGCGAAGTCGTCGTCCATGGTCAGCATCACCTGGAACAGCGGGTGCCGGTCCAGAGTCAGTGGGCTCACCGCCGCGACGACGTCGCTGAACGCCGTCGCATCGTGCGCGAATGCAGCGTCCTCGGCCGAGCGCACGGCCTTCAGCGTCTGCTCCCACGAATCGCTCACCGGACACACGACGGCGACGGTGTTCACGAACATGCCGACGACCCTCGCCCACCGGGAGTCGTCCCGTCCCGACGTGAGGGCACCGATCACGACGTCGGACTGGCCGGTCCTCCTCGCGACGATCGACGCCAGCGCTGCCCGCAGTGCCGTCAACTCCGTCACCCGGCGATCCCTTGACGCCGAGGCGAGGTGTGTCCACTCCGTCGCATCGACCGGTCTCCGCACCCGCGCCCCGGACCGATCCCACGACGCCGGTCGTCTGCCCGGGCGGGCGAGATCGGTCGTCATCGACGCCGCAGGCGCGAAGTGCGCGACGTCGCGGTCGTGCATCTGTGCCGCTCGAGCGCGCGCCCGCCGGGCGTAGTCCCGGTAGTCCCCGCCGGCCTCGGACACGGCGCCGAGAAGTCCGTCGGCCATCAGCCGCAACGACACCCCGTCGACCGCCAGATGATGGAAGGCCAGACCCACCACAGTCGCGTCGTCGCTCGTGGCCAC
>JASLJL010000026.1 GCA_030152405.1 Gordonia sp. (in: high G+C Gram-positive bacteria)
TCAACGAGTGGCCCTATGCGGGCGTGCCGCCGCGCATCCTCGATCCGGCGATCAACGAGGGCCGGGTGGGCGACGTCGGAGTCCAACTCAGCGCGAGCGGCGACGCGCGCGGCGGCATCTACGCGAACGGCAGCGTCGGACGGCTCGACTGGGACGGCGATCTCCGTTGGGAGTGGGGTGCTCAGGCTCCGGGTGGGGCGGCCAGACAGAACCACGACTGGGAGCAGTTGCCGGGCGGCAACTGGCTCGTCCTGGTCACCGTGCCGCGCGTGGTCCCCGGATTGGGGCATCACACGGTGGGCGATCAGGGGCTCGTCGAGGTCGACCAGACCGGCGCCGTCGTTTGGCAGTGGCTCGCGGGCGACCACCTCGACCAGTTCGGATTCTCCGACGCCGGTCGCGCTGCGATCGCAGCGCCAGTCGAGCGCGATCCCGACGACCCGTGGGGCTACCTCGAGATGAACAGTGCGAAGACCCTCGGCCCCAACCGGTGGCACGAGGCCGATCCGGGCGGGCCTTTTCATCCGGACAACGTGCTGGTCAGCTTCCGCAAGGCGAATGTGGTCGCCTTGATAGACAAGCGGACCGGCGACGTCGTGTGGCGTCTCGGCCCCTACTTCGACGCGGTGCCGGGCGCACAGCATCAGCGGATCAACACACACGCACTTCCGCGCCCGCTCGACCAGATCTCCGGGCAGCACAACCCGCATCTCATCGCCGACGGTCTGCCCGGAGCGGGCAACGTCCTGCTCTTCGACAACCAGGGCGGCGCTGGTTATCCGGCGGCGCCGCTGGGAATCTATGCGGGATCGCGTGTCCTCGAAGTGGACCCGACCACCGAAGAGATCGTCTGGCAGTACACCGCCGAAGATTCGGGCCGTCCCACCTGGGAGTTCTTCAGCTCCTTCGTGAGCAACGCGCAGCGTCTCCCGAACGGCAACACCCTCATCACGGAGGGGATGCGCGGACGACTGTTCCAGGTGACGCCGGACGGCTCGATCGTGTGGGAGTACCACAGCCCGTTCGTCGGTCACGGAGTCGCGGGAGAACCCGAAGTCGACACTCCCCGGGTGAGCGGGGTCGACCGTCTCAGCCGGACCAGACTCGTGTACCGCGCACAGGCTGTTCCCTTCGAATGGACGCCCGTGGGCACTCGCCGTCCGACGTTGCGACCGGTGGACGGGACGGCGCCGCGATGACCGCGCTCACCGCAGTGGAACGCCGGAACACGGTGCGCCGTGCTCTCCCCGCCGGTGTGCGACGCGCGCTGGTGTCGGCGGTGTGGGTGGTCGCCGGGCTGGCCGGTGTCGCGGCAGCGTGGTCGGTCGTCGTGGCCGCCGACGTGTTCCCGCGGGCGTTGTTCCCGAGCGTCCCGGAGATCGTCGCCGCCGGGCGCAGTCTGTGGGACGAGGGGCTGCTCGCCGACGACCTGTCGTCGAGCCTGCAGCGGGCGGCCGCAGGCTTCGTGTTCGGCGGTGTCGCCGGATCGGCCGTCGCCGTCGTCACCGCGACGACGGCGGTGGGACGCAATCTGTTGCAACCGGTGCTCCGCGTGCTGTCGCCGATCCCCACGATCGGTCTCATTCCGCTGGTCATCCTGTGGTTCGGGCTGGGCGAGAGCAGCAAGATCCTGGTGATCGGCGTCGGAGTCTTCGTTCCGGTATGGATCAACGCCCACGCCGGGATCGCCTCCACGCCACGGGAGTACCTGCTCGCCGCACGATGCCTCGGCGCGTCCCGGATCCACACCCTTCGCCGAGTGATCCTGCCCGAAGCCGCACCCGACATCGTCGCCGGCCTGCGCGTCGGCGCCGCGATGGCGTTCGTGCTGATCGTGGTCGCCGAGATGACAGGCACCACGGCGGGCATCGGCTACCGGATCTCGCAGGCACAGCTGTTCTCGCAAGCCGACCGGCTCATCGTCTGCCTGCTGATTCTCGGCGTCGTCGGCGCTTTGTGCGACATCACCATCGCCGCAGTGAGCGCGCCGCTCACCCGCTGGTCCACCCAGGAGCGTTGACATGGCGATCACCACCCGCGCCCTGAGCGTTCGATTCCCCGGCGCCGCCCGCGCCGCGCTCCATGACATCGAGCTGACGATCCCGGACGGCTCGTTCACAGTCTTCGTGGGCGCCTCCGGCAGTGGGAAGTCCACGCTGCTCCACGCGCTGGCAGGCCTGCAGAAACCGACGGAAGGGGCGGTCTTCGACAACGGGGAACCCGTGACGGGACCCGATCCTCGACGCGGCATGGCGTTCCAACGAGACGTCCTGTTCCCGTGGATGAGCGTGGCCGACAACATCGAGTTCGCGCTCGTCGCGGGCGACGTGCCGCGGTCCGATCGCAGTCGGCGGATCGCCGAGCTCCTCGACGTCGTCGGACTCGCACCCGACGTCGGGCGTCAACGCCCGGCAGAGCTGTCCGGCGGTATGCGGCAACGGGCGGGGATCGCCAGGATGCTCGCCGGCGATCCCGACACGTTGCTGATGGACGAGCCGTTCGCCGCACTCGACGCTCTGACCAGGCTGCGCATGCAGGATCTGATCCTCGATCTGTGGGCCCGGTCGGGCCGAACCGTGGTGTTCGTGACACACGACGTCGACGAAGCGGTGCGGCTCGCCGACACGATCGTCGTCCTGCAGCGAGGGCGGATCGTCGACCGGCTCGACAACCCCGTGCCGCGGCCACGTCCCGCGGACGTGCTCGCCGACCTGCCCGGCTACCGCGACACCAGGCGCACCCTCCATCACCTGCTCGGCGTCGCCGACCACGTCTGACCACCGTATGGAAGGAATCCCATGACCATTCGCCATCCGCGCCGACTCCTCGCCGCCGTCGCCGTCGCACTGAGTGTGGCGGGCGTGCTCACCGCATGCACGTCGGCGGACGACGACCCGGCCACACTCACCGTCGGCTTCGTCGTCGAC
>JASLJL010000099.1 GCA_030152405.1 Gordonia sp. (in: high G+C Gram-positive bacteria)
TCGGCGAGTCGGGATCAGGCAAGACGATGACGGCGCGGGCCGCCATCGGTCTGCTGCCCGCATCGGCGAAGGCGACGGGATCGGTTCGGGTCGACGGGATCGAAGTGCTCGGCCTCGACGAACGGGAGTGGACGGCGATCCGCGGCGACCCGGTGGCCATGGTCTTCCAGGAGCCGCAGACCGCGCTCAATCCGGTCCAGACCATCGGTTGGCAGCTCCGCCAGGCGCTGACCCGGCATGCCAAGCTGTCACGGCGTGAGGCTCGACGGCGGGCCATCGAACTGCTCACGCTCGTCGAGATCCCGGAGCCGCAGACTCGCGTGTCGTATTACCCGCACCAGCTGTCGGGCGGCCAGAAGCAGCGCGTCGTGATCGCGCTGGCGCTGGCGGGCGATCCCGCACTGCTCCTGGCGGACGAGCCGACGACGGCCCTCGACGTGTCCGTGCAACGGGAGATCCTCGAACTCCTCGTCCGGCTCCGCGATCGCACCGGCGCGGGCATCCTGCTGATCACCCACAACCTGGGCGTCGTCGCCGAGATCGCCGACCGCGTGGTGGTCGTCCAGCTCGGGGAGACCATCGAGACCGGCGATGTCCACCGCGTGTTCGCCGCACCGCGCGAACCGTACACCCGACAGCTGCTCGACGCGGTCCCCCGCCTCGACACGATCGGCCCGACCTCCGACGTCGAGCCGGCAGTCGCCGACGAGCCGATACTCGAGGTCCACAACGTCACAGTCCGGCATCCCGGGCGACTCGGCAGCGCCCCGCACACGGCACTGTCGGAGGTCACCCTCGACATCGCCGCCGGCGAGGTCCTCGGCGTCGTCGGCGAGTCCGGATCGGGCAAGACGACTCTCGGCCGAGCCATCGGCGGCCTGATTCCGCTCGACGGCGGCCGCATCCTGATCGACGGCGAGGACGTGAGCACCGCGAGCCGCTCGGCGCTTCGGGCCCTGCGGCGCCGCATCGCGTTCGTGCCGCAGGATCCCACGGCGTCGCTCAATCCCCGGTTCACGGTCGCCGAGTCGATCCGGGAGCCGCTCGACATCCAGCGGATCGGCGACAAGCCGTCACGCGACCAGCGCGTGCTCGAACTGCTGGAGGCCGTCCAACTCCCCAGCGCGTTCGCGTACCGACTCCCCCACGAGCTGTCCGGCGGTCAACGCCAGCGTGTCGCTCTCGCGCGAGCGCTCTCCGCCGATCCCGAACTGCTCATCGCCGATGAACCGACAAGCGCACTGGACGTGTCAGTGCAAGCCAGGGTCCTGGATCTGTTCGCCGACCTGCAGTCGGAGTTCGGCTTCGCGGCCATGTTCATCAGTCACGACCTCGCGGTGGTACGTCAGGTCGCCGACCGCGTCGCCGTCCTCAGGTCGGGTCGACTCGTGGAGACCGGCTGGTCGGACGAACTGTTCGTCTCTCCGTTCACCGACTACACGCGGTCGCTCGTCGACGCGATCCCGCTGCCCGATCCCGACCGAACTCGAGTGGGACGACCCGCGGTGCCCGCCTGACGAAGCGTGAGCAGCGGGTAGGGACGACCGTCGCCGTCCAGTTCCGACCGTCCGACCTGTGTGAATCCACGCGCGAGGTAGAAGCCCACCGCCTGTTGGTTCTGTTCGTTGACGTCGAGCTCGACGACTCCGAGCCGGGCGACGGCGTCTGCGAGCAGACGCGACCCGACGCCCGATCCACGCACGTCGTCGTGGACGAACAGCATCTCGAGGCGACCGTCGGCGACTCCGGAGAATCCGACGATCCGTCCGTCGTCGTCCGCCACCGTCAGCACGACATTCGGCAGATATGCGCCGGGCAGCGCCTGCTCGATCTCGGCGAAATGGTCGGGAGCGAGAAAGTCGTGGGTGGCCGACACCGCGCTGCGCCACACGTCGACGATCGCCGGGTACTCCTCGGGGCCGACCGGTTCTCGCAGCTTCATCCGAGCGCCTTGAGCGCACGGTCGGCGTGCACGCTCATGTTGACCTCCGACGCGATGACGTCGGCGATCACACCGTCGCGCGCGATCGCGAACGTGGTGCGCTTGGTCGGCATCCCGACCGCTCCGAAGAGTCCGCCGCGTCGCACGCCGTACGCCGCGGCGACGGCGCCGTCGACGTCGGCGAGCAGTGGGTAGTCCAAGCCGTGTTTGGCCGTCCAGTCGCTCTGCTTCGACACGTCGTCACGACTGATGCCGATCCGCTGCACGCCTGCCGCCGCGAACTCGGCCGCGAGGTCGCGGAAGTGGCATGCCTCCTTGGTGCACCCCGGCGTGAACGCCGCGGGATAGAAGAACAATGCGACGGGTCCGTCGGCGAGCAGATCCGACAGCGCTCGGACCTCGCCGTTCTGGTCGGGCAGGGCGAAGGCGGGTGCGGTGTCACCGGGTTTCATGGTTTCAGCCTAGCGAGTTCGGGAGTATCGGCGTGCCGCGAGAGCATCGTGCGGGTCCGCCTCCGGTCGAGGGTGTCGGGCATCGAGTGCGACAGCGTCCTGCACCACGCGGGCTGTTGCAGAATGAGTTGTCTCGACCCCTCCCGGTGATTGAGCCGACTCCGAGGCGCTAGCCGAGGCGTCGAGTCGAAATCAGGCGAATCGCACGGACTCAAGAAGGCGAATCTGGTGCGTGGTTTCGACTGTCCTCCTCGCTGGCGCTCGTCGTCGGCTCAACCA
>JASLJL010000120.1 GCA_030152405.1 Gordonia sp. (in: high G+C Gram-positive bacteria)
CCGCGCCAGGGTGGTTTCGGCCCGCCGACGACGGCTCCGTGGTCGTCGTCGCCGTATCACCACCCGGCCGCTGCATGGGGCGCCGCTCGATCGGTGTCGAAGGTGCTGATCTCCGAACGAGAGCTCTTCGCCGGAACCAAGGCGATGCTCGAGATGAATCACCCGGTCCGCGGGTTCGACTGCCCGGGGTGCGCATGGCCGGACTCCAACGACGGCGTGAAGCTCGACATCTGTGAGAACGGCATCAAACACGTCACGTGGGAGATGACGCACAAACGTGCCGACGCGGACTTCTTCGCCCGGCACACTGTCGCGGAGCTGTCTCAGTGGTCCGATTTCGAGCTCGAGGACGTCGGCCGACTCACCGAGCCGCTGGTCTACGACTCCGCCAGCGACCGGTACGTGCCGATCAGCTGGGACGACGCCTTCACGATGGTCGGCGACGAGCTGAGGGGCCTGGACAGCCCGAACGAGGCCGCGTTCTACACCTCCGGGCGTCTCAGCAACGAGGCGACCTTCCTGTATCAGCTGTGGGTCCGGGAGTTCGGCACCAACAACCTGCCCGACTGCTCGAACATGTGCCACGAGGCGTCGGGTCGGGCGTTGACGGCGTCGATCGCGACAGGCAAGGGAACGGTCTCCCTCGACGACTGGGACGCGTGCGACGCGCTCTTCATCCTCGGCGTGAACGCCGCGTCGAATGCTCCACGGATGCTGACTGCCCTCGCGCACGCGGTGAAACGCGGCGCCCAGGTGGTGCACATCAACCCGATGAAGGAGGTCGCCTCCACCCGGACGATCGTCCCGCACGAGGTGCTGGAGATGGCGCGCTTCCGGTCGACGGACACCGGAACGATGGACGTCCAGGTGCGTCCCGGCGGCGACCTCGCGCTGATGCGCGGTGTCGCCAAGGTCGTGTTCGAGGCAGAGGACGCCGATCCGGGAGGGGGAGCGCTCGATCACGCATTCCTCGAACGGTTCACGTCCGGGTTCGAGGAGTACCGAGCCCTGGTCGACGCGACCTCGTGGGAGGAACTGACCACACAGGCGGGCGTCGACGAACGCACGGTCCGAGCGCTCGCCCAGGTGTACCTCGACGCTCCGCGCTCGATCGTCTCGTGGTGTCTCGGGGTCACCCAGCACGAACACGGAGTCGACACCGTCCGCGAGTTCATGAACGTGCTGTTCCTGCGCGGAAACATCGGGCGCGAGGGATCCGGGCCGTCTCCGGTCCGCGGACACAGCAACGTCCAGGGCAACCGCACGTGCGGGATCGATCATCGACCGGACGAGACCTTCCTGGCCGCGCTCGACGCCGAGTTCGGAATCTCCGCGCCGCGCGCGCCGGGGCTGGACACCGTGCACACGGTCGAGGGGATGAACAACGGGACCGTCAAGGTGTTCGTGGCGCTCGGCGGAAACTTCGTGCTGGCCGCGCCGGACACGACCTACACGGCGGCCGGGCTCGCCCGGTGCGACCTGACGGTGCAGGTCAGCACCAAGCTCAACCGAAGTCATCTCGTCCACGGCCGGCGCGCGTTGATCCTGCCGTGCCTGGGCCGCACCGAGATCGACCGGCAGGCGACCGGGCCGCAGGGCGTCTCCTGCGAGGACGCGATGAGCAATGTCCAACTGTCGGCGGGCAAACGCAAGCCCGCGTCGCCGCACCTGCGGTCGGAACCGGCGATCCTCGGCGGGATGGCCCGCGCGACGCTCCCCGACAGCACGACGCCGTGGGAGGAGATGGTCGCCGACTACGACCGGATCAGGGAGTCGATGTCCCGGGTGCTGCCCGGTTTTGAGGGATTCAACGATCTCGTCCGACGACCGCTCGGATTCCGGATCCCACAGCCCGCGCGCGAGCGGATCTTCCACACTCCGACTCGGCTCGCGGAGTTCTCTCTCGCACCGACACCCGACGTGATCCCGTCGTCGCCCGACGTGCTGGTGCTGCAGACGATGCGCTCGCACGACCAGTGGAACACCACGATCTACTCCAACGACGACCGTTACCGCGGAATCGAGAACCTTCGTGAACTCGTCTTCATGAACGCCGACGACATGCGCGACCGGAACCTGACCGAGGGCGACCTCGTCGACATCGAGTCGACGTCGAAGGACGGTTCGAAACGGTCGGTGGTCCGGTACCGGGTGATCGAGTACGACCTGCCGCGGGGTGCGGCCGCCGGATACATGCCGGAGATGAACGCGTTGATCGGCGTCGCCGACTACAGCGTGCAGAGTGACCAGCCGTTGATGAAGAACCTGAAGGTCGTCGTCACCGCGTCGTCGTGACCGCCGCGAGGGCGGCGGCCCCGAGCGCGAGCAGCGCGGCCGACCACAGCGTCGCGGCCTGACCGACGCCGCCGATCAGCAGACCGCCGAGGAACGCGCCGAAGGCTATCGACGCGTTGAACACTCCCGCGTAGAGCCCGGTGACCTGCTCGACTCGATCGGGTGCGGCGGCGGTCATCCACAGCTGACCGGTCACCGAGACGCCTCCGTAGGCGAGGCCCCAGATCACCAGGGCGACCATGGCGACCGCTGGAACCGCTCCGAGGGTCGCCAGCACGACGACGGCGATCGAGACCCCGATCGCCAGGGCGGCGAGACATGCGTGCGGGGACCGCGAGGCCACCGTACCCGCCGCGAAATTGCCGACGAGTCCGCCGACTCCGTAGACCAGGAGCGCGACGGTGACGGCGCCTGCCGTGAGTCCGGTCCGATCCTCCAACAGCGGCCGCACGTAGGTGTACGCGGCGAAGTGAGCGATCACCAGGATCGCCACCGCGCACGATCCGGCCACCACGCCGCGGCGCAGGAGCGGCGCACGGTCATCCGTTGCCGTCGCCGACGCCTCCGGGGGACGGCGCAGCTCGGGCATCACGCGGACTGCGGCGATCCCGACGACGGCGGTCGCGACGCCGAGGACGACGAACGCGACCCGCCACGTCGTCAGAGTCGCGACGAACGTCCCCAGCGGCACTCCCAGCACCGATGCGGCGGCGACGCCGCCGACGACGATCGAGACGGCGAGCGGGCTCCGCCGACCCGGCACCAGTCGAGCGGCGAGAGCCGACGCCATGCCCCAGACGGTCGCCATCGCGAGCCCGACGAGGACTCGTGAAGTGAGCAGCATGGGAAGTCCGTTCGCCAGTCCGGTGAGGATGTCGCCTCCGCCGAGCACGCCGAGCGCAGAGGCGAGCACCGTCCGTCGGTCGAGCGAGCCGAGCAGCCGCGGCACGATCGGTGCGGTGATCGCGGCGACCACGCCGGTGACGGTGACGCCGAGCCCGATCGTCGCAGGCGACAACCCCAGGTCGGCCGACATCGGAGTGAGGACCCCGATCGGGAGCATCTCCGCCGTCACTACGAGAAAGGTGCCGACGGCGATCACGCCGACGGACATCCAGGTCCGGAGAGGTGTCGATGACGTGGAGGCGGCGGGTCGGGTGGTGAGGCAGTCGGTCACGTCATCGATTCCACTCGTCGTGAGGCGCGCGAACAACGACGACTCTCTCAAC